>CAZXGR010000021.1:0-21781 GCA_964640245.1 uncultured bacterium
CTCATCAGGAAACCCTCTGGATACTACCTACACGTAACCTGTTACTTACCAAAGGGAAAGGTTTTAAGTGAAATCAGGAAGAGACAAGTATCAACCTCAGAACCTATCGGGATAGACTTAGGAATAAAACATCAACTAACCCTATCAAACGGAGAAATGATAGACTGGTATATACCTGAAACAAAAAGGTTAAAGAAACTGCAAAAAGAATTAGCAAGGAAGAAGAAAGAAAGCAACAACCGTTGGAAGTTAAAGTGGAAAATTAGGAAAGAATGGGAATACATAACTAACTGCAGGAAAGATAAACTAAGTAAAGTAATCAGCTACCTCAAGAAGTTCCCTTTAATAGCTGTGCAAAATGACAATATTGAAGGTTGGAGAAATGGGCTGTTTGGCAAGAAAATACAGAACACGGGTATAGGAGAAATAACTGCAAGGTTAAGAAATCTTGCGACTCTTATCCCCGTGTTCTTTGTGGATAGATACGAACCTACCACGCAAACCTGTTCTTTCTGCGGACATAGACAGAAGGTTCCCCTATCACAGAAGACGTTCAAGTGTCCTAACTGCGGTAGAGAAATAGATAGAGATGTTAATTCTGCGAGGAACATACTGAAGATAGCGATAGAAAAGCTGAAAGGAGAAGGAAAACTCTTAGAAACCCTACCTGTGGACTGCAGGGAAGTTAAGCCTGTGGAGAGAATCAACACTCTCAATGAAGCAGGAAGCCCCTCACTTTAGTGAGGGGAGGAAATCACTTGAACATGAATATAAGTAGAAGTGCTACAACAAGTGCATAGATAACGATGGCCTCAATAAGTGCAAGACCGATGATCATGGTTGTTGACAGCTTGTTTGCCACTACGGGATTCCTTGCAATAGCTTCCTGCGTTGCTGCTATGGCTCTACCTTGAGCAAGCGTACCAGCAAAAGCTGAAATAGCCATTGCAAAGGCTGCGGCAAGTGCTGCTGCAATGGTAACGGATGGTGCATACCCACCACCGTTGCCTGCAAAGGCTGGTGCTGTGCCTGCCAGAACGAAACATCCCGTGTAAAGCAGGCTTTTTAGGCTTTTCCTCATGTTATCCCTCCTTTTTAGTGTTCTTCCGATTCTTCTACCGCAAGAGATATGTAGATTACGGTTAAAAGACAAAATACAAAGGCTTGAAAAAAGCTATTGAGAAAAACGATGAACTCACCGGCAACAGGAAGTAGAAACGGTATTACCAGTGAGAACGCAAATACTATCATCTCATCACCAAACATGTTTCCAAACAAACGCACGGAAAGCGAAAGTATCCTTGCAAGGTGCGATATAAGCTCAATGGGGAAGAATATAGGGGCTAAGAGAAGGCTCGGTCCGAGAAGGTGCCTCAGATAGCTTACAACCCCTTGCTTCTTCATGCCTTCATAGTTGTAAACCAGAAATGCCACAACAGCAACGGCAACGGTCGTGTTGAGGTGCGATGTAGGCTGTGCCAAACCGGGAACGAGACCTGAGAGATTACAGAAAAGTATGAAAAGTGCAAGGCTACCTATGAAGGACGTAAACTGTTTTCCGTATTTCCCCATTGCATCTTCAAGAACACCCTGAATAAAACCCGTAAGAGCTTCTATTGTAAACTGTGCTTTATCGGGAAACCTCTTGAGATTTTTCCCTATGAGGTAAAGCACGGGCAGGGTTACGCCCATTACTATCCATGTGGATATCACGTAATCCTTAAAAACATATGCACCGATAAAGTTCATTACACCTTCCATCTTCCTTCCCCAAGGAGACTAAAAACTAAAAACTCAAGGTTCACCATACTAACACCGCAGATTATAGCAAAAAAGTTTAGTTGTGCAAATACTGAAAAAATCACGAACAGGAACGCAATAAGTAAAAGCCTAAAGACAAACATGGGCCCTAATACCTTATTAAGCTTGGATTTTGAACCTAAAATGTTTTCGACAAGCAGGGCATAATCACCAAGCATGAATGCATACCCAAAGGAAAAGGAAAGCAGGATATTGATTTTCCTATAACCTAAAAGATAGATCCACAGCATTGAAAGAGGGAATATCAAAGCTATAAGAACAATGACTCTTCTAAAGAGGTTTATCGGTTTCATTGCTTAATTTTTCTATATAGGCTCCTTATACCCGCTACAAAACCGAGGACGAGCCATAGAATGGTCATAATGGGAAAGGTTTTCAGCCATCTGTCCAGGATATAGCCTATACCCATACCTATCAGAACGGAAAGGCTAAACTCCAAGCCAGACGATAGGTAAGACGTTTCCCTCATGTATTCCTTTAACTTACCCATTTAATAGGCTTTTAACCCTCGCAAACGCTTTTTCTGCTGCCTCTACCGTTTTATCTATGTCTCTATCCGTGTGTGCCGTTGAAACGAAGCTTACCTCAAACTGGGAAGGGGCAAAGTAGATACCATTTTCAAGCATTTCATGGAAGAAGTGAGCATAAGCTTCGGTATTTGATGTAAGGGCAGTTTTGTAGTCAACAACCTCTTCTCCCGTAAAGTAAACCATAGATATAGACTCGATGTTCTTAAAGCAGAGTTTGTCATAGATACCTACAGACTTAGCTGCCTGCTTTAGACCGTTGACTAACCTTTTAGCTTTATCTCTCAAGGATTCATAGACACCAGGTTTTCCAAGTTCATTTAATGTTCTAATACCTGCAACCATCGCAAGTGGATTACCCGATAAGGTTCCAGCTTGGTAAACCGGCCCTTCAGGTGCAAGATAATCCATTATCTCTGCCTTTCCACCAAAGGCACCTACCGGCAAACCTCCCCCTATGATTTTCCCAAAGCATGAGATATCAGGTTCAATGCCAAAGTATCCTTGCGCACCGGAAAGCGAAAGCCTAAAACCTGTAATTACCTCATCAAGGATAAGCAGAATATTCCTCTCAGCTGTAAGTTGCCTTACAGATTCAAGAAAGCCCTTTTCTGGAAGGATAAGGCCTGCATTTGCCATTACAGGTTCCATTATCACGCATGAAATCTCTCCCTCATGTTCATCCAAAACTCTTTTCAAGACATCGATATCGTTGAACGGAACGGTAAGCGTGTGCTTTGCAAGATCATTCGGGATTCCGGGGCTTGTTGGAACGCCGAAGGTCGTAAGTCCAGAACCAGCCTTCACCAAAAGTGAGTCAACATGGCCATGGTATGCACCCTCAAACTTCACAATACCATCCCTGCCGGTATATCCCCTCGCAAGCCTTATGGCAGACATGGTAGCCTCAGTACCAGAGCTTACCATTCTCACCTTATCAACAGAAGGCACAGAGTCCACAATGAGCTTTGCCAACTCTACTTCAAGCTCTGTAGGCGCGCCATAGCTCGTGCCAAGCTCAGCCTGTTGCCTTATACCTTCAACAACGCTTGGATGTGCATGTCCAAGAATCAGGGGCCCCCACGAGCAGACATAATCAATGTATTCATTTTCATCCACATCCCATATATGCGAGCCCTTGCCTCTACTTATGAATCTCGGCACACCACCAACGGACTTAAACGCCCTAACCGGGCTGTTTACACCCCCGGGAATGTATCTCTTGGCTTCTTCAAAGAGCTTCCTTGAATTTTCAATCTTCACCTTTTCCTCCAACGTAATCTAATAGTTTATCGTAATACGACGGAATATTCCTATACGGATTCGGTCTACCTAAATCTGTAATGAATATGTACCGATAACCATTTACATTTTTAATCACATCATCTAAATCATCTGGGGAAACACCATAGACTATAATAGCAGATTCAGGAAACTTATAGTTAGAAACATCAAATGACCGAAAGGCAGTGTAGTTTGACTCAAATACAACGATGATATCCGCAAGCTTTTGGTAACCTTTATCCGAAGACCCTCCATTCATGAAAACCAATCCGCCAAGTGAATGAATGTGACTGGAAATAGGCTCGTAGTAATCATAAAGCCCTGTTTTCACCTCATCTAAGAAGATACCGGAGATGAACCTTCCATAGAATGCATACCATTTGTCGATATCGCTTAGAACATCCTTAATGTTCCTGCTTCCGTAATCCGTAGCAACGTATCCTAAAACTTTTCCCCCATTCTTGACTACATCTTGAATAAATTGAACATAGTTATTATCAATGCTTTCACCGGGACCGTTTGATATATTTGCGACAGCAACGATATCCGCTTTTGAAGCAGTGTCTTCCACATGCCTCCAAACTGTTGCATTATCGGTATAGACAGGAATGAGAACACCCATGTTAACGGTACCATGCTGCGAACTACCGCATGAAAACACTAGAACCAGAAAAGAGCTAAATAACACCCTTGGTAGATGGGACATCCAATCCCCCTGAATGTTTTACGGCCATCCTCAGTGCCCTTGAAACGCACTTGAATGTTGCCTCTGCCATGTGGTGGAGGTTCAAACCATAGTGGAGGTTCAGATGAAGGTTGCACGCAAGGGAAAATGCAAATGACTTCCAGAACTCCCTCAAGTTATCGAACTCTATGCCGTTAAGGCTAACAAATTTAGGAAAACCATTATAAACAAAGTATGACCTTCCAGATAGGTCAATTGCAGTACTTACAAGAGTTTCATCCATTGGAAGTGAGAAGAATCCATACCTGTTTATACCTCTCTTATCACCAAGGGCGTTCTTAAAGCATGCGCCAAGGGTTATCCCGACATCCTCTATGAGATGATGGGGATCAACATCAACATCACCATGAGCCACGAGTTTAACATCGAACAAACCGTGCTTTGAAAAAAGCTCGATCATATGCGTTAGGAAGGGAACATCGGTTTCTACACTGTATATACCAGAGCCATCGATGTTTAATTCCAAGGAAACATCAGTTTCAGAGGTTTGTCTCTTAAGCTTTGCCTTTCTCATAAACAAAATTATACTAAATACTTGAAAAGTTAGCCACTATAAACTAAATTATTAGTGGAGGAAAATATGGATAACCTAACGCCTGTTTTAGAAGATTATCTCAAGGCAATATATGAAATACAATCAAAGAAAACCGTAGCAAGGGTTACATGGTTGAGCCAAAAGCTGAAGGTCAAAAAGCCAAGTGTCGTAAGTGCCTTAAAACACCTTGAAAAGGAAGGTTACATAAACTATGAAAGGTACGGTTATATAACGCTTACCCCAAAAGGTGAAAAGGTAGCAAAAGAACTTTTAAAGCGGTTCGATACCCTAACGAAGTTCATGGAGATATTCTTACAGCTTGATAGAAAAACCGCCGAAGAGGATGCATGCGCAATAGAGCACTACCTTCACCAAAAAACAGTATCAAGGGTTTTAAAGCTTATAGAGTTTGTAAAAGCAGCACCACCAGGTAGGCCAAAGTGGATGAAGGCATTCAAAACCTATCTTGAAACGGGCAAAAGGGAATGTTTGGCTGAGGTACAGAAGTCAAATTAAGGCATACCTCCACCATCAAGCTTCACCAAACCCCTCAACTGCATTTCGGTTAAAAGGGGAACAACATCGTTGTAGGGAAGCTTCGTAAATTCAACGATACTATCTAGGAAGTTTGCACCATTTGAAATAGCATCAACAATAGGCGCATATCTCTCAGGAATTTTAGGTAAGTCTTTTAGATTAAGATATGGAAGCTCAGCAGGAATATCATCTAACTTGGTTAGTGCAATGGCACCCTGCTTGATAAGGTTGTTTGTCCCAAAACTTTGACCTGAATCCCATATCATCGGGGACCGTAAAAACAACCCTTCCCTGCTCATTTGCAAAGTCAGCCGTTATAAGGGCACCACTTCTTTCAACAGCCTCAACAACCACCGTAGCATGGGAAAGACTACTTATTATCCTGTTTCTCCTTGGAAAATTCTCTTTCTGTGCCAGTGTTCCAATGGGAAATTCAGAGATAATGCACCCATTAGAACTTAGTATTCTCTCAGTAAGGTTTCTGTTACCTACAGGAAAAATTCTTCAACATCAGATCCAATAACTGCAAAGGTTCTGCCACCTGAATCAACGGCAGCCGTGTGCCTGTGCATCTATGCCGTAAGCAGGACCAGAAACAATTACTATGCCTATCTTAGATAGAAACTTCGAAACCCTGTAGGCAATTCTTCGGCCATATGATGTGGTTTTTCTTGAACCCACAACGGCAACAGCATACCTATAATCGACGTTCCCTTTGCGTAAAGCACAATAGGGGGATTGCTTATCTCCTTCAACGGTTTTGGATAAACGGAGCTACAAAGTGGAATAACGGAAGCTCCCATTGATTTGGCTTTCCTCAATTCATCCCTTGCTTTAAGAATCTCATCCGGCAATGGGATATGTTCGGCTTCTATGCCCCTTCCAAGATTTTTATACTTGCTCAAAAGTTTCCTGTACGAAGAAGGACCAAATCCTCTTTTAAACATAAGGGCAAGGGATAGAATAGCATCCAACTAAGCACCTTTAAGGTATCTATCTATCGCCCTTGCAGCCTTTCTTCCGTCTCTCATAGCTGCAATTGCCGTGGATGTACCGCGAATAACATCACCACCAGCAAAAACACCTCTTAATCCTGTCATGAGATTTTCATCGACCAATATCTCCCCGTATCTTCCGGTCTTAATTTCACTTATTCCGTCTATTGCAACGTTGTTAATACCTTGTCCCATTGATATAACAACTGCATCAGCATCAACTGTAAAGTTTGAGCCTTCAATGGGTATGGGTTTCCTCCTGCCAGATTCATCGGTATCACCAAGCTCCATCCTTACACACTCAATGGACTTAACCCACCCATTTTTACCTAAAAATCTCACTGGATTGATAAGAGTTTTAAACATAACGCCCTCATCTTTTGTCTGGTTTATCTCCTCCTCCATTGCCGGCATTTCATTCTCAGAACGCCTGTACATTATGAATACTTCCTCAACACCCTTTAGCCTCTTGGCCGTTCGTGCTACATCCATAGCAGTGTTGCCGCCACCTACAACGACAACCCTTTTTCCAACAGCTATAGGTGTATCAACATTGGGAAACTCATTGGCTTTCATCAAGCTTACCCTCATGAGAAACTCGTTGGCAAGGTAAATACCATTAAGATCCATGCCCTCTATATTAGGTATATATGGTTTACCTGCACCTGAAGCTATAAAAACAGCATTAAAGTTCTCTAAAAGTTCATATAGGTTTCTTTCCCTTCCAACGACAAAGTTACTCCTCACCTTCACACCCAAGCTTTTAAGGTAGTCTATCTGCCTCTCTATAATGCTTGAAGGAAGCCTAAACTCAGGAATACCATAAAGTGGCACACCACCGGCACTATGCAATGCCTCGAGTATGGTAACACCGTATCCTATCCTTGCAAGGTCACCTGCACATGCGATGCCAGCAGGTCCAGAACCAACAATGGCAACATTTTTGCCATTAGGCTTTGGGATACTTATGTTGAAGTTATTAGAATGTTTTGCCTCATAATCAGCGGCAAAGGACTCAAGTGCACCAATGGCAAGGGGTTCACCTATCCTTCCAAGTGTGCATGCACCTTCGCACTGCTTTTCATGAGGGCATATCCTACCAGATATGCTTGGCAAGAGATTCTCCTCCTTAATCTTAGATACAGCTTCAAGAAATTTTCCCTCGGATATAAGCTTCACAAACTGAGGTATTGGAACATGAACAGGACAGGCTTTAACACATGGGGGATCAGCACACTGCAGGCATCTACACGCTTCCTCAACGGCAAGTTTTGGCGTATACCCAATTCTGACCTCTTTAAAACTTCCTATCCTTTCCTGTGCATCTAAAAAGGGAACCTCTACCCTTTTCTTCACTATCCTCTTCTTCATAATCACCTTCCGCAGATATCCCTTTTGAATTTATCCATCGAGACCTTTTCATATTCCGAAAACATCCTTACCCTGCTTGAAAGGTCATCAAAATCAACATCTTTGGCATTGAATGATGGCCCATCCTTACATGCAAGGACAACTTGGTTAGAAACCCTTACACGACATGATCCACATATTCCAAATCCGCAGAGCATCATGGGATGAAGAAAGACCGTCGTAGAAATTGACCGCTTCTTCATCAGGTTGGTTATACTTCTTTCAAGCTCAAAATCCGCATCAATAAATACCTTATCAGCCCCAATGGCATTAAGATCAACCCTTGACAGCGCACCTACCTTGACAGGAAATCTGTTAGAGAAAAATTCAACAAACCTATTTTCCGTTAAAACGTTTACTTCTGCATCGGTAAGACTCAAAGCCTTTAAAAGAAAGTTAGTAGTCGACAATCCAATTGATGTACAGATAAGTAAAATACTATTCCAGTTTTCAAGGGCAAATGGTTTGCCCAAAGGGCCTACAACATCCCTTATAAAGCCCCCATTCCCAATGCACGCAAGCTTGGACGTGGTTTTTCCTTTCCTTTCAAATATCAGACTTATCGTTCCATTTTTCTCATCCTTATCGGCAATGGAAAGTGGGATTCTCTCACCATCGGCATCAACCCTAAGCATGACAAACTGTCCTGGCCTTGCCGTAAGTGATATATCGTTTGCCCTCAGCTTTATAACCTCTACATTTTCTGCTACTCTT
Organism: uncultured bacterium; assembly: GCA_964640245.1. GTDB lineage: Bacteria > Aquificota > Aquificia > Desulfurobacteriales > Desulfurobacteriaceae > CAZXGR01. The sequence continues at coordinate 8,569 of CAZXGR010000021.1, forward strand.
TCCTTTGAAACTACCTCAAACATGTTTAAACCCCTAAAATTTTACATAATTTTAACAAAAGTTTTTGCTAAAATATACCAAACCTAAATTTGGAGATGAATATGAGAAAAACATTAGCATTACTAAGCATCACGCTTTGCGTTGCGGCATGTGGCAAGAAGGAGAGTAAACCAGCAGCGAACAACATTCAGGCACCAAAACCCCTAACACAGCTGCAGCCTAAGCAACCTACGAACACAGGAAAGGAACTTGCAATGATGCATCAATCAAAGAATATGACCAAGATAGACAAACCTATCAACATATCTGCGGATGTTCAAAAAACCTGGAAAACAGCCAAATTAGCGATTATCGATAAATCCACGGGAAGCATTGCCAAGGAATTCACGGTAAAAAAGGGAGAAACGGTCAAATACAAGGATCTAAGCATAAAGGTTCTCTACATCGTCCCTCACCTCATGTATGATAACGGTTATGTATCAGCTTCAAATGAACCGATAAACCCGGCACTTATTATTGAGGTAAATTCGAATGGTAAGAGAATATATGCAGGACCTTTGTATCAAAAGTTCCCAAACATGTACAACATGAACCATCCTAAGTATCTCTTAAGGCTTGAGGGCATCTCAAAGTAAAAAACTTGCTAAACTGAAAAGCTAAACATATAATTGCATCAAACAGTTTAAGGAGGCGTTATTTAATGGCAACAGTTCATGTGCACGATGGGGAATCCTTCGATAGAGCTTTAAAGAGGTTCAAAAAGCTATGCGAAAGAGAAGGAATCCTAACAGAGGTTAAGAGAAGGGAATTTTACGAAAAACCAAGCGAAAAACGGAAGAGAAAGGCCATGGCTGCAAGGAAAAGGCTTATAAAGGCACTTAAAAAGCGCGGCATGTTACCACCAAGAGGCAAGAGGAAATAGAATGCTAAAGGAAAGGCTTCGTGAGGATATGAAGCAGGCAATGAAGAATAGGGAAAAGTTGAGGCTATCAACCATCAGAATGATAACTACGCTTATAAAAAATGCTGAAATAGAGAAAAAACATGAGCTTAAGGACGAAGATATAATTTCGATTATCCAAAAGTATGCCAAGCAGAGAAGGGAATCCATTGACATGTATGAAAAGGGTGGCAGGAAGGACCTGGTTGAAAAGGAAAAAGAGGAGCTCGCTATAGTTAATTCCTATTTGCCAAAGCAAATGTCAGAGGATGAGGTAAGAGCAGAGGCAGAAAAGGCGGTAAAGGAACTCAATGCTACATCCCTTAAGGACATGGGGAAAGTTATGGGCTACTTAACATCGAAGTTAAAGAGCAAAGCAGATGGAAGCCTTATCAGTAAAGTCGTAAAAGAATTACTTACAAAATGAGGAAAATTTCCTATAATGTAGAGTATTGCGGTGCCTTTATCCCTTTGGGTTATTGGAGGGGGTTTTTATATTGACGTTCAAGGGGATGGGGCACCGCTTAGATTTTGACAAACTACTTTTGGAAGTCACGAAGTACGCTAAAAGCGAACCTGCCAAGAGAGAAATCCTTTCAATTGAGCCAGAAACAGAGGTTGAAACCGTTAGAAGACAATCGATATTAACGGATAACCTTGTAAAACTTCTCAATGAAAGGACCCTGCCAATCCAGGCATTTCCCGACATTGATAGGATAATTAAAAAATTAGACATTAGAAATTCTACGCTTAACGTGGATGAACTGTTAAAGCTCAAGGTTACCCTAAGGCAATCAAATAGCCTAAAAACCTTTCTTTTAAGCTTAGACAATAGATTTGATCTAATCAAGAACATCTCAGGTGGACTTGGGAATTTTGTTGAAATAATGGAACTTTTGGACAAAACAATCGATGACAGTGGAAACATTCTGTCAACTGCATCTAAAAGGTTATTCCAGATAAGAAGCCACATTAGAAATCTGTCCAATAACATAGTTGATGCCTTAGGTGAATTTGCCAAAGCACACCGTAGCGTTTTCCCTGAGAATATAGTAACCGAAAGGAACGGAAGGTACGTGGTTTTGGCAAAACCAAACTTTAAACAGCACTTCCGTGGTATAGTGGTGGGGACTTCATCCTCAGGCCAAAACCTCTACGTTGAACCAGATTTTATTGTTGGCAAGAATAATATGTTAACCGAACTTTTAGGTAGGGAAAGAGAAGAGATTAGCCATATACTTCATGAGGCATCAAACCAATTAGCCGAACAACGGAACGACATATCGAAAAGCTTTAGAACGCTCATCAAGATAGACAAGCTGCATGCAATAGCTTCCATTTCCCTATCCTTAGGGGGAACGCTTCCGGAAATTTCAGATACCATAGACTTAAGGAACGCGAGACATCCACTACTGTGCATTTCAAAAAAGCAAACGGTTCCTATAGATATCAAGCTAAGGAACGGACTTGTTATTACAGGCCCAAACACAGGAGGCAAAACCGTTGCACTTAAAACCATCGGCATTCTTTCATTGATGTTTCAATCTGGTTTCTTAATACCGGTGAGCGAGGGGAGTAAGATAAGGGTATTTGGAAACGTTCTTGCCGATATCGGCGATGAGCAAAGCATCGAACAAAACCTAAGCACGTTTAGCGCCCATATAAGCAACATATCGAATATCCTAAGGAATGTAGATGGCAATAGCCTGATACTCTTAGATGAACTTGGAGCAGGAACTGATCCAGTTGAAGGATCAACATTGGCCATAGCTATCATGGAGTACCTAAAAGGGAAAAAATCCAAGGTCGTTGTGACAACGCATTCAACGCCGGTAAAGCTCTTTGCATATAAGGACAGTTACTATGACGTAGCATCGGTAATGTTCGATGAGAAAACGCTAAAACCTATGTATAGGCTAATCTACGGTATGATAGGTAAGAGCTACGCCATTGAAATAGCTAAGAGGTACGGGATACCAGATGAGGTAATACAGAACGCAAAATTGATTAATTCCGCAGAAAAACTCTCTGAGGATATCGTAGCATCGATTGAAAGGGAAAAGAAATCACTTAAGGAATCAAGAGAGAAGTTAGAGCAAAAGGAAAAGGAGCTTAACAAAAGATGTGTCAGCGAAATTAATGAATTTATCGAAAGCCTAAAAACAAAAGCAGAAAAAGGCAAAATATCATCCAAGAAAGCCATCGAAAAGGCAAAGCAAAAGATACTGGAGGTATCAAAACCAAATCAAAACATTAAGTCTGGTGATACGGTTAAAATTCTAAATACCGGCAGAATCGGAAGGGTCATATCCATTGATAATCAAAAGCATATGTTAAAATTAAGCGTAAATGGCTTTAAGTTGGATGTAGGAATTCCACAGGTTAGGTTAGTGAACAAAAAGATTCAACGAAAAAGCACGGTTAGTATTCCAAGACCTAAAAGTTTTTTCCCGGAGCTTAACCTCATCGGCAAGAGAGGCGATGAATCGATAAGGCTACTCGAGAAGTTCTTGGATAACGCAAGGCTTTCAGGCATAGATAAGTTAACGGTAATTCATGGCTACGGAACAGGTGTGCTAAAATCCTTGGTAAGGAACTATCTAAAAACATCGCCTTATGTAAGTTCCTTCAGACCTGGTAATGCCAACGAAGGTGGTGATGGCGTAACCATGATTGAGCTTAAGGATTAAGAACTATCACGTAACCTAAGGAGACAAAATGGAAAATTTCTATGCAACAACGATATGTGCCGTGAGGAGAAATGGGAAGGTTGCCATGGCCGGTGATGGGCAGGTAACCCTTGGTAACACGGTATTTAAGGCTGGAGCGAGAAAGGTTAGGAAGATTTACAATGGAAAGGTCTTAGCAGGTTTTGCAGGTTCCGTGGCAGACGCGTTCTCACTTTTGGAAAGGTTTGAGGATAAGCTTAAGGGATTTAATGGAAACCTATTAAAATCAGCAGTAGAGCTTGCAAAGGACTGGCGGACAGATAAATTCTTAAGGAAGCTTGAAGCTATGCTCCTGGTTGCAAACAGTGATATGCTTTTACTTATATCTGGTAATGGAGATGTCATTGAACCAGATATACCTGTAATGGCAATTGGTTCCGGGGGACCATATGCGCAGGCCGCGGCAACCGCACTCTATGAAAATACGGATTTCTCTGCAAGGGAAATAGCCAGTAAGGCCTTAAGGATAGCTGCAGGCATATGTATATATACAAACACCAACATAATCGTTAAGGAACTTTAAAGGAGAAGGAATGTTTACACCTAAGGAAGTAGTATCCGAGCTTAACAAGTACATAATCGGGCAGGACGAAGCCAAAAAGGCAGTTGCTATAGCCTTGAGAAACAGGTGGAGAAGGCAGCAGCTATCACCTGAACTGCGTGACGAAATAGCGCCAAAGAACATAATAATGATTGGCCCAACAGGTGTTGGAAAAACCGAAATTGCAAGAAGGCTTGCAAAGCTTGTCAAGGCACCATTCATAAAGATAGAGGCAACGAAGTTCACAGAGGTAGGATATGTTGGAAGGGATGTTGAATCTATCATAAGGGATCTGACAACCATATCAGTCAATATTGTAAAGAACGAAAAAACGAAACAGGTTGAAAAAAAGGCTGTCGAACTTGCATATGAAAGGTTGGCAGAAATAATGGTTGTAGGCATAAAGAAACCGACACAAAATATTCAAAACATTTTCAGTGCATTTCTTCCGCCAAAGGAAGGTGAAACTAATACGAAAAGCAGTGAAATTAAGAAGTCTGTTGAGCTTTTAAAATCCGGAAAACTTGATAATGAAAGTGTCGAGATACCAGTAACGGTTGAAAACATGCCTGGCGTGGGGGTAATAGGTATTTCGGGCCAAGATATGTCCAATCTACAGGATGCACTTTCGTCTATACTTCCAAAACCTAAGAAGATAAGAAGGATGAAGGTAAAGGATGCCATAAGATACCTTACGCAGGAGGAAGCCCAAAAGCTCATCGATATGGACGAAGTCATAAGGGAAGCTATAAACAGGGTTGAGAATAATGGAATAGTTTTCATAGATGAAATAGATAAGGTAACCTCGAGGTCAGGTGCAAAGGGTGCCGATGTTTCAAGAGAAGGCGTACAGAGAGATTTACTTCCAATAGTTGAAGGTTCAAAGGTTTCAACTAAGTACGGTCTTGTAAAAACTGATCATGTTCTCTTCATTGCGGCCGGTGCGTTCAGCATAGCAAAGCCATCGGATCTTTTACCAGAACTTCAAGGGAGATTTCCCATAAGGGTTGAACTGAGTCCATTAACAAAAGGCGATTTCATAAGGATTTTAACGGAACCAAGGAATGCCCTTACGAAGCAGTACAAGGCCCTTCTTAAAACAGAAGGAGTAGATTTAGAGTTTACCAAGGACGGCATCGATGAAATCGCAAGGATAGCTGAGGAAACAAACATGAAGGCAGAAAACATAGGCGCAAGAAGGCTGCATACGGTTCTTGAAAGGGTGCTTGAGGATATCTCGTTTAACGCACCAGATATGGATGGAGAAAAGGTAACCATCGACAGGGATTACGTTAGAAATAAACTAAGTAACATCATAGAAAACGAGGATTTAACGAAGTACATACTGTAAACCTACATCTGCTCCGAGGTAATGCCTTGAAACCTCAGCTTCAAATCATCTGGTCTCGTTGCAAATTTCAGGGCATTCTCAGCGCTTATCATGCCCTTTTTCCATAGGGCATAAAGGGATTGGTCAAATGTCTGCATACCATATGCGTTTTTGCCCTTTTCTATAAATGTAGGTATCTCTTCCGTAATCTCCGGGTTTAGTATTCTCTCCTTTATAGCCTCGGTTGACAGCATAACTTCGACTGCTGGAACCCTTCCACCACCAATCTTTTTAGGGATAAGCCTTTGAGAAATCGTTGCCTTTAAAACAGAAGCAAGCTGGTACCTTATGGATGACTGCATGTTTGGAGGAAAGAAGGAAATTATCCTGTATATGGTTTCCTTTGCATCAAGCGTGTGAAGCGTTGAGAATACTGCATGACCGGTTTCGGCTGCATCAAGGGCGGTTTTAACGGTTTCTGAATCCCTCATTTCTCCCACCAATATAACATCAGGATCCTCCCTCAATGCAGCCCTCAATGCGGTAAGAAAATCATCGGCATCACTTCCTATCTCCCTTTGATAGAAAAGGGATTTTACATCCCTATGAAGATACTCAATAGGATCCTCTATCGTTATGATAACCCTTGCTTGCTCATGATTTAAAACCTCAAGCATGGAGGCAAGTGTCGTTGACTTACCCGAACCAGTTGTACCTGTAACTAAGACAAGACCCCTCGGATATAAGGCTATTTTCTTCAGTATATCTGGTAGGTTTAGCTCATCTATGGTTGGAATCTTAGTAGGAATTGCCCTGGCAACAATTGCAAAATTCCCTCTCTGTCTAAATATACTTACCCTAAACCTTCCAACGCCCCTTATACTATAGGCTGTATCAAAACTCTTAAGTGTAGGTATAAGCTTCCTTTTGTCAATTGGAAGTATTGTTTTAACAAACGAATCTATCTCTTCCTGCGTCAGGTTAGGAAGATTAGTCTTAACAAGCTTGCCATTTATCCTAAATATTGGAGGGGTAGCCACCCTCATGTGGATATCCGATGCACCAATTGAAAATGCCTGCTTTAAAAGTCCATTAAGGTCAATCACGCCATTGCTTCCTTGATCTTCTGCTCTATTTCGTCAGCAAGTTCCTTATTTTCCTTCAGGTACTGCCTTACGGTTTCCTTTCCCTGGCCAAGTCTCTTATCACCATAGGAATACCATGAGCCACTTTTGCTAATCACGTTTAACTCCTCACCAAGGTTAATGATATCAGCTTCCCTTGATATACCCGTACCGTAGTATATTTCGGTAAGCGCCTGCCTAAATGGTGGTGCTAACTTGTTTTTAACGATCTTAACCCTTGCCTTATGACCGATCCTTTCATCATTCTTACCCTTAATTTGCCCAACGTTCCTTATATCTATTCTCATTGAGGAATAGAACTTTAAGGCTCTACCACCGGTTGTGGTTTCTGAAGGGCCACCGTATCCAGTCATGCCTATATTAGCCCTTATCTGATTAATAAAAACTAAGCTACAGTTGCTCCTACTTGTTGCTGCGGTGATCTTTCTCAGGGCTTGGCTCATAAGCCTTGCCTGCAATCCAACATGAGAATCCCCCATCAATCCCTTCAATTCGGCCTCAGGCACAAGGGCAGCCACAGAATCGATAACGATAATATCAACGGATTCACTTCTGACAAGCGTTTCTGCAATCTCAAGTGCCTGCTCACCACTATCAGGCTGCGAAATTAAAAGATTATCAATATCAATTCCTAAATTCCTAGCATAGACAGGATCAAGGGCATGTTCTGCATCTATAAATGCTGCTGTCCCACCAACTTTCTGTGCATTTGCTATCGCCTGAAGGGCAAGTGTAGTCTTTCCCGAAGACTCTGGACCATAGATCTCCGTAATTCTTCCCCTTGGAATACCACCTATACCGGTAGCCCTGTCTATTGAGAGTGAACCTGTACTTATAACAGGTACATCTACGGATGGTTTCTCGCCAAGGAACATAATAGAGCCATTGCCAAATTGTTTACGTAACCTCTTTATAGTCTCGTTAAGTACCTTCTTCTTTTCTTCTTCCATTCTTAACCTCTTACGTATTTTGGCGGAGAGGGCGGGATTTGAACCCGCGGATCCCGCAAGGGATCACTCGATTTCGAGTCGAGCCCATTCAACCGTGCTCTGGAACCTCTCCTTAATTTTCCAAAAAACTCCCTAAGGATATCCTTTGCCTCTGCTAAATCTATCCTCTCGACATCTATACCCTTTAAGAATTTCGTTCCACCAAACCTTGGGTTGGGGACAGAGTAAAAAACCCTTTTAATTCTTGACTGAATTATAGCACCGCAGCACATAATACACGGTTCAACTGTAACGTAAAGGGTACAATCATTGAGCCTCCATGACGAAAGCACATTGGCAGCTTTCCTTATGGCAATCATCTCCGCATGGGCTGTTGGATCCTGAAGGGTTTCAACCTGATTGAAACCCGTAGCTATTACAATTCCATCCTTTGCTATCACGGCACCTATGGGAACTTCACCATGCGATGCTGCTTCCTTAGCCTGTTCCAAGGCTTCAAGTAAGAATAACCTATCCATCTTATTAAATTTATTTAAGAAAGCTAAAAATTCAAGAAGTTCTCAACTGTTTCCTTGAAAGTATTTTTACCGTCGCATAGACACACTTGTTATATGGAACATCAATGCCCTTAGCATAGGCTTTTCTTATCAAGGCACCCGTTATGCCTTCGAGTTCAATAGGTTTTTCCCTTTCAAAATCTAAAAGCATGGATGTCTTATAGTTCATAAGGTCTGAGGTTGACTTTAGGTAGTTCTCCATAACCTTTGGTTTTAGGCTTACGCCGTATGACTCTGCCACTTTATAGCACTCAAGCATAAGGTTTTTAAGAACATCGTACGTTTCCCTCATGGAAAGCATTTCACCAACGGTAGAGCGGGTGACAATCGAATAGGGATTAAATGCAACATTCCATACTAACTTTTTCCACAAGCTGTACCTTATGTCCCTGGAAGCCCTTGCATCTATACCGCATTCCCTCATAATCTTTACAATGGATTCAACCCTTTTTGAGGGTTTACCATTCATCTCGCCTATCTCTATAAGACCGGCTGCTTCATGGATAACCGTTCCGGGCTTTTCAACGTAAGAACCGACAAATGCCGTTGCCCCAAGAACCCTTTCACTGCCAAGATATCTTGAAAGTATTTCCTCATTTTCTATTCCATTTTGAACGGATATCACAACCGCATTGGGTTTCACTACACTTGAAAGAACCGATGCAACCTTCTCCGTATCATATGATTTAACGCAAACCAGTATCACATCATCATCACAGATATCCTTAGGGTTATCCGTAAACCTTATTTTCTTTCCTTCCTTTATGTTCCACGTTCCATGTTTAAAACTTTTAACAGTTAGGCCATTATCTTTCATAGCCTTAAGTTTTTTGCCCCTTGATATAAACGTAACATCACTACCACATCTTGCAAGCATGGCACCATAGAAACCACCTACACCACCAGTACCAAATACTGCAAACTTCATGCCTGTACCATCTCTACAAATGTCTTAAACGCCTTATCAAGGTTGGATATATCCTTAACTCCACCCTGTGCTATATCGGGCCTTCCACCACCTCTTCCCTTAAGGATAGGTGCTATACGCTTTATCATGTCATTTGCCTTTAATTTATCTGTAAGGTTCTTACTTACAGATATCAAAAGGCTAAACCTATTGCCCTCGGCACCTACCAACATGATAGCTGAAGGAGAAAGCCTATTTCTCAACATATCAGAAATGGCTACAAGATCTTTACCGGAATAACCATCAAGCTTCGCAGTTAAAACATTTACATTATTAACCTTAAATGCGGTTTTGGAAAGCTCATCTGCCTTTAAGTTTACGAGGCTAAGCTTAAGCTTCTCTAACTCGCCATTCGACTTCTCCATGGATTTCTTTAACCTTTGGACACCTTCAATCAGTTTTTCCTCAGGCATTTTAAGCTCGTTCTTCAAACCATCAATGATCTTCCTCTGAGCATTAACAAGCTTAAATGCTTCCCTTCCAACCACAGCTTCTATTCTTCTTACACCCGAAGCTATCGATGACTCCGATACAACTCTAAAGCAACCAATATTACCCGTTCTCTTGACATGGGTTCCGCCACAGAGTTCCTTATCAACATCGCCTATCGTTACCACCCTTACAACATTCCCGTACTTCTCGGTAAAGAGGGCAGTGGCACCACTTTTCACAGCTTCCTTATAGGGCATCTCCTCTACAATCACAGGTATATCCCTTAGGATATCCCCATAAACAGCATCCTCAATTTGTTCAATCTGGCTCTCCGTTAAAGCCTCAAAGTGTGTAAAGTCAAACCTTAGTCTATCTGGAAGGACAAGGGTGCCTGCCTGCTTAACGTGCTTACCCAATACCTTACTCAATACCGAAAGCAAAAGATGAGTGGCAGTATGTGCCCTTGCCAATGCCTGTCTCCTTTCCCCATTAACCTTGGCTTCAACGGTATCATTTACATTGATCTTTCCGCTTTTAACCTTTACAAAATGGCCAACGAGATTTGGAGCAATGTTCTGCGTATCCTTTACGATACAAAGACAATCCCTTCCCTCTATAATACCCGTGTCACCAACCTGGCCACCCATCTCGGCGTAAAATGGTGTTTTATCAAGTATTAATATGCCTTCATCCTCAAGGCTACTAACAAGCTTTTCATTCTTAACAATTGCTATTACTCTTGATTTGGTTGAAAGCTTTTCATAACCCTTAAATGTAGTAGGATGCGTTTCCGACAGCTTTCTAAGTTCATCCGGAACGGATGACAGAAGTGCCTTTTTCTTGGAATGCTCTGCCTTTGACATTGCCTTCTGTTCATTAAGGTAAGATTTAAAACCATCCACATCCACTTTTAGGTTTTCATCATTTGCCACCTCCATTACGAGGTCGAGAGGAAAACCAAAGGTATCGTAAAGTGTAAAGACATCCCTACCAGGTATCGTATCCTTATGCTGTTCCTTAAGTTTCCTTATGATATTTTGAAGCAGGAATAATCCCTTTTCAAGTGTCTCGCTGAACCTTTCCTCCTCCTTCAAGGTTACCTTCTTAATAAAATTCCTATTCTCAACAATCTCAGGGTAAACATCACCCATAAGCTTAACTACTTCATCGGTACCCTTGTACAGAAAAGGTTTGTCTACACCAAGCAATCTCCCGTGCCTCGATGCCCTTCTTATAATTCTCCTCAAAACATAACCCCTGCCTTCATTCGATGGCAGGCAACCATCGGATATTAGAAACGTTATAGCCCTTAGATGATCCGCTATAACGCGCATCGAAACATCGTACTTTTTGTCCTTATGATATGGAATGCCTGATACCTTGGATGCCCATTGTACAAGCGGAAACAACAGGTCCGTTTCGTAGTTCGATGGCACATTTTGAAGAATAGATGCTATCCTTTCCAGTCCCATGCCTGTATCGATAGACTTGTTTGAAAGTGGTTTGAGACTTCCATCCTTTTGCCTTTCGTACTGCATGAACACCAAGTTCCATATCTCAAGCCATCTATCACAATCACACCTACCTATAAAACAGTTAGGGCCACATGCAAATTCCTTTCCCCTATCGTAGTATATCTCGCTGCACGGGCCACATGGTCCTACGTCCCCCATTGACCAAAAGTTATCCTTCTCGCCTAACCTAACTATCCTGTCAACAGGTACACCAATTTTCCCATGCCATATATTAAATGCCTCTTCGTCATCCCTATAGACGGAAACGTAGAGCCTTTCCTTATTCAACTTAAACACGTTTGAGACAAGTTCCCAGGCAAATGATATGGCATCTTCCTTGAAGTAATCACCAAAGGAAAAGTTTCCAAGCATCTCAAAGAAGGTTTGATGCCTTCCGGTTTTACCAACGTTCTCAAGATCGTTGTGTTTTCCACCTGCCCTCATACACCTCTGGCAGGATGTTGCTCTTTTGAAGGGTGGTTTTTCCCTTCCGAGGAAGTAATCCTTAAACTGAACCATACCTGCATTTGTAAACAGAAGTGTAGGATCATTAGGTATAAGCGAGGAACTCTTGACCACTGTATGATGCCTTTGCTTAAAAAATTCCAAGAATGTACTTCTTATCTTTTTACTACTCCAAGCTTCCATATCTCATCCTTAATCAAAGTTTAGGTAAATTTTACAACCTTTTAAGCCTACCTTGAAGGATGAGTTAGGAAACCCTTATCATGCCTGCTTCGTCATTGACCCTTCCTACAATCTGAGCCCACTTGACACCCTTCTCTTTTAATTTAGACATAAGTACATCGACCTTTTCCTTAGGAACGGAGATCAAAAGGCCACCCGATGTTTGGGGATCAAAGAGAAGACGTTGTGTATCTTCATCAATTTTTTTATCAAAAATAACATGCTTACTAACATAGTCTATATTATCGTAGGTAATAGCAGGGAAAAGCCCCATGGATGCAAATTCCCTTGATTCATCAAGAACGGTAAAGCTATCGATATCTATCTCCATTCCAACACCGCTGTACTTAGCCATTTCATAGCTGTGTCCTAAGAATCCAAAACCCGTAACATCGGTACATGCATCCACACCAACCTCAACCATCGCTTCAGAAGCTGCCTTGTTCAGTGTTGTCATAACCTCGGAAACAGATTCAATTGCTTTTGGGCTTGCCATATCTGCCTTTATCGCAGTAGTCAAAACACCTATGCCTATAGGTTTTGTATATACAAGAACATCACCGACCTTTGCCGTAGAGTTTCTGACAATCTTATCTATCTCCACAGTACCGGTTACGCTGAGACCATACTTCGTCTCAAGGTCATCCACACTATGACCACCAAGAAGTGAGGCACCTGCTTCCCTTGTCTTATCTGCACCACCTTGAAGTATAGGCTTCACGTAATCATGCGGAACCTTACATGAGGCAAACATTAGAAGGTTTATAGCTGTTATGGGCTTAGCGCCCATAGCATAAATATCCGAAAGTGAGTTAGCTGCGGCAATCTGTCCATATACATAGGGATCATCGACAACAGGCGTTATAAAGTCAGCTGTTTGAACGATTGCGAGGTTATCGTAAATTCTATAGGCACCCGCATCCTCTGATGTTTCGGTACCAATGATTACGTTTTTAAACCTTGGCACATCAAGTTGTCTTAAAACCTTATCCAGCCCGACCGGGCTAAGTTTTCCACCTCACCCAGATGCCCTAACGGTAGTGGTAAGCTTGAACTTCTTTTTCATAGCCATTCTCCATAGGATTTAGCTATATGATATATAAAAGTTAGCTATAAGTCAAGCCAATCATTTAGATACAGGTTAGTCTATAGTTTTAGGTAGATCTTGCATATCAGCATCGGTAGGTATAGCTATATCTCCCTTTGAATAATCCAATCCAGCTGTCAAAGCAATTTCCTTGCCGAAATTTCGAGAGAAATCTGTGATTTTAACTTTTACCACGAGCATAAATTACCTTACCGTTATTTCAATACATAGTTAAATCATGAGTTTTGGGTTATTAAACCTTTTAACACACCCTCAAAGGATCTTTTAAATGATGCTTTTGAAAACCTTTCGGCATTTTCCCTCATAACCTCAA
>CAZXGR010000021.1:21881-23808 GCA_964640245.1 uncultured bacterium
GATCTTTTAAATGATGCTTTTGAAAACCTTTCGGCATTTTCCCTCATAACCTCAACTTTATATCGGCTATAGTCCCCTTCAAGCGTTTTTACAGCATTGATTATCGATTCCTTCGTCTGCTCGGGAAAGAAAACACCGGTTTTAAAAGGTATAACGGTTTCTTTGGCTCCTCCTTTGGAATAGGCAAGAACAGGAGTCCCGCATGCCTGTGCCTCAACGGAAACCATGCCAAAATCCTCAACAGATGGCAAAATCAAAGCCTTTGCCTTTCTGAGTATCGGATAGATCTCATCATGGTTTAACCATCCAGTAAATTCTATATTGGACTTTGCCTTCTCCCTTAGCTTTTGGTAATCATCACCATCCCCTACCACAATGAGTTTCTTGCCCAAATTATTAAAGGCCTCTATAACTATATCAGCCCTTTTATAAGCATTGAAAAGCCTGCCTATAAATATGTAGTAGTTGGATTTGTTCTCCTCAGGTTCAAACTCATCAATGTTCACGGGCGGATATATAACAAACGATTCCCTTCCATAGATCCTCTTTATGCGTTCTGCAACGTATTGGGAATTTGCCAAGAAAAAGTCAACATCCTTTGATGTATCTATATCCCACTTTCTCAAAAACCTTGCCGTTAAAGCAAACGGTATCTTTTTAATTAGAGGCATGTATTTTTTATAGTCAGGGTAAAGATCCCATATATAGCGCATAGGGGTGTGACAGTAGCATATATGCAATTGTCCCTGTCTTTTTCTAAAACCCTTTGCTACTGAGTGTGAGGATGAAACTACAACATCATAATCGGATAGATTCCAATCATTGACGGCTAAGGGATACAACGGCAAAAAGTTCTTATAGACCTTCTCTATGTTGGGTATTCGATTGAGGAATGAGGCATATACATCCTCTATGCCCAATTGATCAACGGTTTCATCATTGTAAAACAAGGTATACACAGGACCTTTGTATACCTCCAACATGGCCTCAAGAACCCTTTCTGCACCCGCAACCTCGTATAGCCAATCATGAGTATATGCAAGCTTCATAGTAAAGCCTCTATTAAAGCCTTGTGGGCCTTTATCGAATTGGACCAACTAAATTGTTGGGCACGCCTCTTGCCCTTCTCTATTAAATGTTCACGAAGGCGGTTATCCTTTGCTAATTTTAACATTGCATCCGCCATGCTGTCAGGGTTGAAAGGGTCAACGTAGTATGCTGCATCTGAGCAGATCTCGGGTAATGCACCTCTGTTTGAGGCAATGACAGGCGTTCCGGACGCCATCGCTTCTAAAGGCGGGAAACCAAAGCTCTCGTAGAATGATGGAAAAACAAATGCAGTAGCTTTGGCATAAATATCAGCAAGAACGGACTTATCATTGATCTGGCCTTTAAGCTCGATGAATTCAGGTGGTATGGATTTTAACAGGTCATTCGCGTTCCTACCTGACTTCATGATATCAGGCTTGACACCTACAATGACGAGTTTTCTGCCCAACGACCTATAAACCTTCTTAAATGCCACAAGCAATCCCTCAAAATTCTTTCTTTTAGTTAGATTTCCGACGTATAAAATATAGTCATCCTTCTTTGTTTTTGCAGGTTTAAAGAATTCATCGTCAACACCACTATGGATAACATGAATTTTATTTCTTGTAAAGGGATATCTTGAGGAAATCATGTCCTTCTCAAACTTAGAAACCGTAATTATTGCATCTGAAAGCCTTAAGGTCATCGGTGTTGTAATGTTGTAATAGGTTCTGTAGGAAAAGCTAAATGAATCTGGATAATACATAAATGATAAATCGTGAATTGTGGTTAAAAACCTTGTGCTTTTGGGCTTTAAAATCGGGCATACGTTTGCCGGGCAAAAAAGAAGCCTATACTTGGATGCTTTTAGGGGAAGGGTGCTATGTTCCCATAGGTG
>CAZXGR010000022.1:0-11836 GCA_964640245.1 uncultured bacterium
ACCTCCCTTACCTTGTTCCAATATGTGCTTGTATATTCTGGCCGAGTGTTATCTACATAGAGTAATCCTCTTGGAAACTTTCCTTTCTTCTTGTCATCTGGAAGTTTTTCCCAAGCTTTCACAGGGATAGTATTTTCCTTGAACCACGTATACATCTGTTCTATAGATTCTCTATTCTTTCTTCCATAGACCGTTGTACATGGTGATAGGAACTCGATGACCGAAAAACCTTTGTGCTTTATCCCGCCTTCTATAAGTTTCGTTGTTTCCTTTGCATGATATGCTGTGCTTCTTGCAACGTAGGTTGCTCCTGCACCGATTACCAATTTTGGTATATCGAAGTCGGGATCGTAATTACCGTATGGCATAGTGGTAGCATATGAACCTTCAGGTGTTGTTGGAGATACCTGCCCTCCGGTCATGCCATATATCCAGTTGTTTATGATGATAAGTGTAAGGTCTATGTTTCTCCTTGCGGCATGTATTAAGTGATTACCACCTATTGCTGTTCCATCACCATCACCGGATATTACGATTGTTGTAAGCTCTGGGTTTGATAACTTGATGCCCGTTGCAAAGGCAAGCGCCCTTCCATGTGTTGTATGAAGAGTAAAACCATCAAAGTATCCAGGCATTCTTGATGAACATCCAATACCCGATACCATACATATGTTATTGTTATCGATGCCAAGGTTATATAGAGCTGTACATACGGATTTAAGTGCCTGTCCATTTCCACAACCTGGACACCATATCGTTGGTAACTTGTCGATTCTAAGGTATTTAAAGTAAGGTTTTCTTTTAACAACTTCCTCAAAAGGTATTTCCATGGTTTCCTCCTATTGTTTTACCCTTTTAACGCTTATCTTGAGCTTTGATATATCGTCTATTCTTTCCAATATGTCATAAGGTGTAAATAACGTTCCATTTGCCCTGTTCATCCTTATTACCGGGCATTTACCCTTAGCGCATCTTTCAACTTCCAATACGTATTGACCCATGTTTAATTCTGGAACTATTATGGCTTTTACCTTTGATGCAAGTTCACCTATTGTTTTTTCGGGGGACGGCCAAATAGTCAATGGTTTTAATAAACCTGCCTTTATCCCCTTTTCCCTTGCCAACCTTATGGCCATCTTAGCTGATCTTGCAACTGTTCCAAAGGCTATAACGGCTATATCCGCATCATCAAGCATAAACTCTTCGTTTTTCTCAAGCTCACCTGCATTCCTCATTATCTTTCTGTTTAGCCTTTCTATTAACTCTTCGCATAATTCGGGATTGCTGTTGGGAAATCCCGTATAATCATGAAAAAGCCCTGTTATGTGATACCTGTAATTCGGTGTCCCAAAGTCCGCAAGTGCGGGAACATCATCCGAATCCGGCTTATATGCAAGGTATTTGTCCGGTGGGACCGAAGGCTTCTTCCTGTTCCATACATTAATATTTTTAACCTTTGATATATCAACCGTTTCCCTCATATGTGATAGGGTTTCGTCTAATAGGATTATGACCGGTGTTCTTAACCGCTCAGCCCAGTTAAATGCCCTTATAGTTTCCTCCATAACTTCCTGAACATTTGATGGATAAAAGACAGGTACAAGTCTATCGCCGTGGCTACCCCAACGCGATTGCATGATCTCCTGCTGAGATATCTTCGTTGGTAATCCTGTTGATGGGCCTCCCCTTTGAGAATTAACGACTACCACTGGCACTTCAGCCATAACAGCAAATCCCAAGTTTTCCTGCTTGAGGGAAAAACCCGGCCCAGAGGTTGCGGTCATTGATTTTCTTCCGGTGAGAGAACCGCCTACAGTTGCAGCCATGGCTGCTAACTCATCCTCCATTTGAATGAATGCACCATTTTTCTTTGGAAGCTGCATTGCCATTGTTTCGGCTATCTCGGATGAAGGGGTTATAGGATAACCTGCAAAGAATCTGCACCCTGCCATTATCGCTGCTTCTGCGCATGCGACATTTCCCTGTTTTAACTCAAATTTCATGGTATCCTCCATTAACTCTTTATCTCGGATGGCTTAAATACGTAAATGCAGAAATCAGGGCATGATGCCTCGCACTGTCCACATCCTATGCACTTTTCCGGTTTTTTTATTTGCATCTTAGATGCAAATTTGTCAAGTTCAAGTACACCAGAAGGACATACCATTGCACAAACGTTGCATCCCTTGCACCAATCTTCTCTTATTTCAACAATACCATTTGGTTTCATGGTTTCCCCCTAAAGTTGGTTTAGAGCTTCCTCTGTAACTTTTCCTATGTCTGCTGGTGTTTTGCATATGTATGCACCAGCTTCGCTTAATGCCCTAATCTTACTTTGAGCATCACCCTTGCCACCGGATATAATTGCGCCTGCGTGGCCCATTCTCTTGCCCTTTGGAGCTGTAATGCCGGCTATATAAGCAATAACCGGTTTTTCCATATGTTCCTCTATATATTCTGCTG
Source organism: uncultured bacterium (assembly GCA_964640245.1). Classification (GTDB taxonomy): domain Bacteria; phylum Aquificota; class Aquificia; order Desulfurobacteriales; family Desulfurobacteriaceae; genus CAZXGR01. The sequence goes on from CAZXGR010000022.1 coordinate 2,464, forward strand.
CTTCTTCCTCCATTGTACCGCCAATCTCGCCTATTAAAACAACAGCCCTCGTTTCATCGTCGTTGTTGAACATTTTGAGTGCTTCCCTATGTGTTGTTCCTGGAACTGGATCCCCGCCAATGCCGATTACGGTAGATTGTCCAATATTTCTTTGTGTTAATTGATAACCTGCTTCGTACGTTAGGGTACCACTTCTTGAAATTATACCAACGCTTCCCCTTTTGAATATGCTTCCCGGCATGATTCCCATCTTGCATTCGCCAGGTGTTATTATACCCGGGCAGTTAGGACCTATATACCTAACCCGGCTTCCCTTTAGAGTTCTCTTAACCTTCACCATATCATTGATAGGTATACCTTCGGTGATACAAACTATTAGATCTATTCCAGCGTTAGCAGCTTCCATTATTGCATCTGCTGCAAAGGGTGGAGGAACAAATAGAATTGATGCATTGGCCCCGGTTTGCTTTACGGCTTCCTCAACTGTATTAAAAACGGGAACCCTGTACTTCTGTTCCTCGTCACTCCATATTATTCCACCCTTCCCAGGTGTTACCCCGGCAACGACTTTTGTACCATAATCCATACACTGCTTTGTATGAAAACTACCCTCTTTTCCTGTAATACCTTGAACTAAAACCCTTGTGTTTTTATCCACTAAAATACTCATCTTTCCTCCTTAGCAAGGGCTACAGCCTTTTTTGCACCATCTGCCATGTCCTTTGCCGTTATAATGTTCAAACCGCTATCTTCTAACATCTTTCTTCCCATTTCGGCATTGGTTCCCTCTAACCTTACGATTAGAGGCCTATCAAGCTTAACCTGTTTTGCTGCTTCAATGATTCCACCGGATATTCTGTTGCATCTTACTATGCCGCCAAATATGTTTACGAAGACGGATTTAACCTTGGGATCAGACAGAAGTAGTTTAAATGCGGCTGCAACCCTTTCGGTTGTTGCACCTCCCCCTACATCCAAAAAGTTTGCAGGTTCACCGCCATAGTACTTTATCGTGTCCATGGTTGCCATGGCAAGGCCAGCTCCATTTACCATGCAACCTATATTTCCATCGAGCTTTACGTAATTTAAATTCCATTTCTTAGCTTCAAACTCAAGCGGGTTTAACTGTGTAATATCCTCGAGTTCCTGGATATCCACATGTCTATATAGGGCATTATTGTCAAATTCTATCTTTGCATCGAGGCATAAGAGAGAGTTTTCCTTTATCTTAACAAGTGGGTTGATCTCAATGAGACTTGCATCAAGATCAAAGTAGATCTTAGGCAATATCATAACTAATTTAGAAAACGCCGACATTAATTTTTTATCACTTAACCCAAGCTTAAATGCCAACCTTCTTGCCTGAAATGGCAACATACCTATTGCAGGATCGATATGTTCCTTAATTATCAGTTCCGGGTGTGTCTTAGATATTTCCTCTATTTCCATGCCACCGGCTTTCGAAGCCATAATTACAGGCATTGATACGGACCTATCAAGTGTCATGCCTAAGTAAAATTCCTTTTCTATATTTGCAGCAGCTTCGATAAGTACCGCATTTATAGGTAGACCCTCAGGATTTTGATAGGTTTTTAACCTTCTACCTATCATATCTGCTGTTATTTCCCCTGCTTCCTCCGGTGAATGAGCAATCTTTACCCCACCGGCTTTTCCTCTGCCACCTGTGTGAACTTGTGCTTTTACAACGAAGGTATCTGCATTGAGTTCTCTTGCGGCTTTTTCCGCTCCCCTATCACTATGGCAAACAATGCCTTCTGGGATGGGTAATCCATACCTCTTAAATATTTCCTTTGATTGATATTCATGAATTTTCATATTCCCTCCTGATAGCGCTTAATTTATTCTATCAAAAATTTTACAAAAATTTAACAAATAAGCGCTGGAGAAAATTCTAACTTGGCTTTCTTAGAATATTATTAAGCTTTAAGATTATGTCCCTTATTTCGTGGAAGATCCATTCAACTGGCATGAATAGAATTAGTCTTGGACCGCTAAATCTCATAACCTCTTTGATTCTCTTTTTCATTTCGGGTGAATAGCAGTGTATCTTGCATCTTCTACATGTTGGCTTATCGTCACCAAACGGACATGAATCCAACCTTTTATATGCATATTCTAAAAGTTCCTTACATTGAGGGCAGAGCTTACCCTTTGAATATCCGTGCTTCTTCCAACAGTAGATCTCTATCATCTTCTTGATCGTTCTCTTTTCACCTTCTATCGACATCGTGAACTAGTCTACCCTTACGGACAGAGCTTCTGGTAAGGATGTAGCCCTCTTCTGCGTAAACTTACCTTCTTCCTTGGCTTTGGACATCCTCTTTAAATCCTCCAAACTAAAAGGTAGAACCGAAGTAAATATATAAATCAGTAACCCTTGTTTAATATGTATTTAATACCTATATTTTATTGGTAGAGCTAAGGTTTATCAAGTCAAGGAAAGTGCCTCACGCCACCACCCTGTATCTTTTCTTGGGTTTAGTCAAAAAGCTCGGGATTAGATCCCGAGCAATTCTCTCTTAGCCATAATGTGGTTTTCTATTCCATTGACAATTTCTCTTGGATTGTTCCCAGTAACTGCTTTGCCACCTGTTAAGGATTCTATATCCTCTGTAAGAAGTTTTACAACCTTGTCCGAACCTGTGATTGGTGGAACTGGTGAAACATGCGTGTATAGTCCCATTGCAACTGCTGAGAAACCATCTATAATAGCCTTTTGTTCCATCCATTCTGGTGCAGTAACCGCAATTGGTAACTGTGCCGGATCGTCAATTCCAGCTGCATTTGCCAATGCAATAGCAGTCATCACTATCCTTCCAGTATCTGTACAGGTTCCAAAGGAAAGAACAGGTGGGATACCAAGTGTCTTACAAACTTTCTTGAGTTTTTCTCCGGCGTATAGTTCAGCTGCTTTTAACGTTTCTAATCCAGATTGTTGCAACCCGGCGTTTCCACAGCCTGCAGCGATAACGAGGATATCTCTTTTCATTAATTCCTTGGCGACCTTAGTAGTGAGACTGTCCTGTGGACCATTCCCAAGGGTGGTGCAACTGACAAGTGCTACTACTCCCTTAATGTCACCGCTCTTAATAACCTCAATCAGAGGATTTAAACTTCCACCAAGAGCATTAACGATAGCTTCAGCTGAAAACCCAGCTAATGCTTCCTCTTTAAACTTCGATACATCTGTACCTTGTTTGTTTCTTCTTTCCTTGAAGTTTTCAACGGCAAGCCTAATAATTTCCCTTGCAATTTTTTCCTCGTTACCTGGACTATACGCTAATTTTAGCGATTTTGGAACGCCTATGATATTTGAAACCGATACAAGCTTAAAGTTGTACTTGTCTGCATAGTATTCAAGGTCTGCAAGAGAACAGTTCATATCCATTGCAAAGACATCAACGGCACCTGTTGACAGAAAGTATTCCATGGATATCCAGTTTGACGTAAGTCCCACAAATACATCCTTGCAGTCGAGCCTTGCCATCATCTCCTGACCGGTTTCGATAGACCCTACGATTCTTAACCCCTTTGCACCTGCTTGCCTTGCCATTTCTTGGATCTTCGGATCACTTGCAATCTTGACAAGTGCCATTCCTACAAATGGCTCATGCCCATTTGGCAGTATGTTTATGTAATCCTGATCTAATATACCAAAGCCTACATTACATGCATGAGGTGAGGGTGTTCCATACAGTGCATCCTGCATTACCTCAAGCGGTACTAAAACCCCGAAAAGTGATGCTACGGCATTTCTGAGCGCTGCGGATGCCAATGATACATAATCTCCATCGATATTAGTCATTGTTCTTGCAACGGAATCAACCAATTCCTGCATTGGGCCTTTAGGCATGATTCCTAAATCTTTAAAGATTTCCTGCCTTGTTCTTGGTGCAAGCTTTTTTACAAAGATAGATGTACCACTTTGCGATAAGCTTTTTAGGACTTCTTCTGCTACTAACCTTGCTTTTTCCTTAAGTGCCAATGATTTATCAATATCAAGGATGTCCGCTAGTATATTTATCTTCGATGGATCTTTTATCTCATAAATAGTGCCGTTCTCAGCTGTTTTGAGCAATGTTAATGCCACTTCCCTACAGTGATAGGTATAAGCTGCAAGCCCCATGTTAACCCTTATAAGCATGTTTCTCATTACCATACCGTGAGCATCTATGCCACAAACGCCTCTTGGTGTCTTGGAGGTTATTCTACATGGCCCCATTGAGCATAAATTACAGGAAATACCTTCTTTACAGAACTTACACCTAATACCTTCCATGGCCTTGAACCTGTCGGCAACGTTTGTTAACCCTTCCTCATTGACCTTTTGATACATGCAATTAACGCTTTCATGTGAACTTGGTTTGCCATTTGGCCATTCATCGACTTGATTTGACATTTTTCCTCCTTTAATATTTTGTATTACTTAGCTTAAATACAAAGCTTTTACTTTGCCATGATTTAGATCAATGTTTTCTTAAAAGTTTGTCTTAATTTTAAAAAAGGAGCTAATATGGATGTTTTGCGGCAGGTTCCGATGTTTTCTGGGCTTTCAGATAAACAATTTAAAGTGTTAAATAGTTTAAGGGTTGAGAAGCACTATCAAAAACGTAGGGTGATATTCACTCCAAATGATATTGCTGAGGGATTCTATATTTTAAAATCGGGAAGGGTAAAGATATACAAGTCGAGGTTTGGAAAAGAACAGGTGATTAAGGTTCTATCAAAACCTGATATCTTTGGTGAAGCGGCAGGGTTTTCAGGTACTAACTTTCCCGTTTGGGCTGAAGCCATGGAAAAAAGTATTATTTACTTCATACCGAGGGCTGAGTTCATTCGGTTTTTAAGGGAAGATGTAGATACAGCCGTAAACCTTCTTTCCGTAATGGCAAATAGGCTGGTTTACCTTACCTTATTAATAGAAAACCTCTCTTTGAGGGATTCGCTGTCGAGACTTGCATTTTTTCTGCTGTCCGAAAGCAAGAAGCTATCATCAAATCGAATTGTTTTCAACAACGGATTGGTAGCCTCTGCACTTGGTTTAACAAGCGAAACGGTTTCAAGAACAGTTTCAAGGCTTAAGGATATTGGTGCTATAGAAAAATCGGGAAACATAGTTGTGATTAAGAATTATGAAATTTTAAGGAAAATCTCAAGATAGGGAGGTTTCATGAAACCAGACTGGATGAATAGGAAGGATAGCTTTAAGGTTGTTGATGTAAGAAAGGTGTTTGGTAACTTTTTACCTGGATTTCTTAAGGCAGTAGAAAAGCTTAAGATGGGTGACGGCGTATGCGTTATTCAGAGTTTTGAGCCAATTCCTCTTTACTCTGCAATGGCCGATCTTGGTTTCGAACATTTTACCGAGAAGGTTTCAGATGATGAGTACAGGGCATACTTTTATAGACGGGAGTTGAAAAGTCCAAGCTTTGAAGGTGCCGGTGATATGCCACTTAAGCCTGTTGCAATCGTGAATTTTAAGAGAATTGATAATGTATTAGCGAACATTGCAGTGAATTTCTGGGATTTGACATGGAATAGGAAGAATTCTGCCATAGACCTTAAGACAAAACTGCTCTTATCACTTTCAAATGCCGTTGGGGCTGGAAGGATAAGGCAGGCAACAAGGGAACTGATAAAGGCCTACGCTGTAGGTGCTACTACCGATGAATTGGGCGAACTGTTTTCCCTCTTCGTATGGAATGGTGGAATAGGCACCTTTGCATCTGAGATAGGTCCTTCAAGTCTCTTTGCTGCTTACAAACGTATAAGGGTGCTTGAGGCTAAGGGTAAACCACACAATGAAATAGTTAGCGTACTTATGGCGGAGTTTGGTGAAAATAATCCTAAGGTATCCGTTAGCTTAAAGTAGGGATCTCGCCCAATTTCTTATGTCTTCAAGGAATGAGACCATAATCGGAACAAACACAAGTGTCATAAAGGTTCCAATTATCAAGCCTCCTATTGCTACCACTGCCAGTGGTGCAAGCCTTTCAAGTCCCAATGCCCATCCGAGTGCTATTGGTATCATGCCAACACTCGTTCCAAAGGCAGTCATCAGCACCGGCCGTGTCCTTACCCTTATGCTTCCAATTATCGAATCCTTCCAGTTCTTCCCCTCTTCTCTTGCCATTTTGATGAAGTCTATCAGTAGAATGGAGTTCTTAACGATTATACCTGCAAGCAGGATCATCCCCATGAATGATGGCATACACTGTGGTTTGTGGAATATAAGCATGGAAAACGCTGCTCCAACAAGGGCTAATGGTATGGCTGATATAACGGAAATGGGGTAGACAAACGATTCAAACGCAGGAACAAGCGAGAAGTAAAGGATAATTATGCCTATTAAAAGTGAGTGTTCTAACCTTGTAAAGCTTTCAGCCATTTGCTTTATCTCACCTTCGTGTGAAATGCCGTATCCGGAAGGAATTTTTAAGCTCTTTTCCATTCTGTTTACCTGTGATTGGATGAAGGTTGTAGGTGCAGTTGACTTATATCCGTAGACATCGATCGTGTTCATCAGGTCTTGGTGTGTGATGATGCTCTGGGTGTTTTCTGACTTAACCCTTGCAAAATAGGAAAGCGGAATAAATCCCCTTGATGTTGGTATTGGAATAGACGTCAGCTTATATGGAAAGTTTCTTTTTGCCCTTGGGAGGATTATCCTTATCGTTATACCGTTTTCCATTGGAACAACGAAGGAGGATGCAGGTATGCCCCTTACGAATTTTCCGACATAATCGGCTATCTGGAGCGGTGTTAAACCGTAGATAATGGCTTTATCTGTATTTATCCTTAGTATGAATTCCCTTTTATCCATGTACCAGTTTTTGGATGCACTTTTAATGCCCTTAACATGATTCATGTCATCAAGAACCTTATTTGCTATATCATTCAATATTTTTGGGTTCTTCCCATATACCATTTCATCGATCGTTGAGGTGATGGTTGAAAGTGGTGTTGCTCCAAAATCCATAACGTTGAAGTATCTTAAGTCTGGTATTTTAGAAAACTTATTCCTCATCTCATCTTCTAACTGCCATATTGATTTACTTCTATGAAACCTATTTATAAATTGGATCTTCATGTTTATCTGCTGTGGAAGTTTGCCACTGCCGAAGGATAGAACGCCTGGCTCAGAGCCTATCGTTGATGAAACCCTGATGACTCCAGGTATCGAGTATACAGCTTTTTCCATCTTGGAAAGTACATTTTCGGTCTTTTTTAATGATGTGTTTGAATCCGTTTCCGCCTTTACTATAACGATTCCTGTGTCCATTGGCGGCATTAGGTCTCTTCCAAGAAGAGGAACTGTAGATTTAATGGTCAATACAAAGATAACTACTCCCAATACTATAAAGGAAAACTTCTTAAGAGGGCTATCCAATATGGGGTTGACGAGGTTTACATAAAAATCCCTGATCCTATAGACGATTGCCTTAACAAAGTACCTGTAAATTGGAGTTTCTAAGAAGTTCTTATCCGGTGTTTTCTTCAGCAAGTACGGAGATACAATAGGAATCATCGTTACAGCCACCACGTATGATACGGATAGAGCCGTTATCAATACAAGCGATAGAGGCCTTAAAACATGTTGAACGTAACCTCCTATGAACACGATTGGCAACAGCATAACAATGGTTGTATACGTTCCACTTAGGATTGCAAGCATTACTTCCTTGGTTCCGTCTATCGTAGCTTGCCATACATCCTTTTTAAGTTCGAAGTGGTGCCTTTCTATGTTCTCGAGCACAACAACGGCATCATCCGTCAGCATACCCAATGCCAGTATAACTGCTGTGAGCGTAACTATGTTGAAACTGAAGCCGAATAGCCACATTAATCCTATGGTTATCAGATAGGTAATGGGAACCGAGAAGAACGAGATGACAAGCATCCTGATGTTTGCCAAGAATAGAAATATCACAACGAGAGTCATTATTACTGCATCCCTTAGTGAGTCGATCATGTTCTTATTTGAAAGCCTTATAAGCCAACCCTGCGTGTCTGCTACCTCGAACCTTAGCTGGGGATACATTTTCCTTAACTTCGGTAAAAACCGTTCAACGGATTTGATCGTTGGAAGTTCATATCCACTCTCGGATCGCAGTATGCTTATACCTATTGCCGGCTTTCCATTTCCGTGGTATGCAGAGAGCCTATCCTTGTAGCCCCACTTAACCTTTGCTACGTCACTTAACCTGATATTTGGTTTTACGTATATGTTCTTAAGTTGCTCTATTCTTTTTGCTTCGTCCTCAACCTTTAAAACAATTAAGCCATCCTTGTTGATGATAAGTCCGACAGGCGCGTTTCTGTTGTTGTCTCGCACTATCTTTGCAAGCTGATTCAACGAGATATGGTATCTTTCCATCTTGAGGTAGTTTGGAAGTATCCTTATCTCCCTTTGATAACCTCCAAAAACCTCAACATCCGAAACATGGGGTAAGTTTAGAAGCCTATCCTTTATTTCGTTTTCTGCTAATTCCCTAACCTGTGCAAGTGATAGATGGCTGTTTTTCTTAGGATAAACAGAAAGAACCATGACCGGATTCGTAGCGTCACTTATCTTATAAACCTGTGGTGGTATGATATCCTTTGGAAGTTTTGAAACGACTTTTGAGAGCTCGTTTGAAACATCGGTAGCCGCTGCATCGAGCTTTTTACTGTAATTGAACTCAACAGATACAACCGAAACCTCATCCTTCGAAACTGACCTTATCTTTCTCACATTGTCTATGGTTTTTAGCCTTTCCTCTATGGGCCTTGTTATATGCGATGCAATGTCGTCGGCAGATGATCCAGGTTCAATAGTAACCACCGCTACCTGTGGTCTGTTGGTATCTGGGAAAAACTTTCTCGGTATCTTTATGTATCCGATTATTCCAATAGCACAGAAGAACAGCATGACCGCTAAGACGGCATTAGGTTTCCTTACGTACCAATTTACGAGGCGGTTCATATAGCTACTCCCTCAAGTTCCACATTTCCTCTTCTAAGAGCGTCTAAGAGCTTACTTTCCCTTCCAACGATTAATTTGCTTCCGATCGGGAGTTTTGTTTTTACGATTGCTTTGTATCCTATTTCTTTAACTATGCTAACCTTAACACGTTTAACCTTTCCATTTTTGATATTCAAAACGTAATTTTCGTCCTTCATGTGAAGTATGGATTGGACCGGTAGAATTTTCCCTGAATAGCTTTTTCCAATTACCTTGATGTCTACAAGTTCTCCAGGTTTTACGTATCTTGGAAGCTCCTTGATCCTGATTTCATCTACAAATAGGGAATTTTCGGTATTAGCAGCAGGGTAAATCCTTACTACCTTTCCGATATCCTTTCCATTTGAC
>CAZXGR010000022.1:11936-17278 GCA_964640245.1 uncultured bacterium
GGTATTAGCAGCAGGGTAAATCCTTACTACCTTTCCGATATCCTTTCCATTTGACATAACCTTCGAACCGATTGGTATCTCCTTGGCATCCCCTGGAGGAATGTTTACCAGGATTCTAAAGCCATAGGATGGATAGTAAACCATTAGCAACGGTTTACCAGGTACCGCCAAGTCGCCTTCATAAGCCAAAACTCTTGCAATTACACCATCATCAATGGCCTTTATGTTTGTATATCCTAATTTTGATGAGAGCGATTCAATTTGGTTTTCAATTGCTTTAATGCTTTCCTCTGTACTGAGTATCTCCGATTCAATTCCCTTGAGGTTTGCCTTTGACATCGATAGTTCATTTTCCGCTTTTTCAAAAACTACCTTTGGAGCTGCTCCTCTTTGGTAAAGCAGTTTTTCCCTTTTGTATTCATCCTCTGCGTTCTTTAGGGTTACCTTTGCTGCTTCAAGTTTTGCTTTTAAACCGTTTAGGAATGATAATTTGGCATTTTCCTGATTCTTTAGCGAGGCTATTGAACTTTTTATCTCCGAGCTGTCTATCCTTATGAGTAAATCCCCTTTCTTAAAGGTATTGCCTTCATGCTTGTAGATATGGATAACTGTTCCTGATACCTTTGTTTCAATGGAGGCAAACCTGTATGGCTCTACCTTACCTACATAGCTAAACGTGCTTGTTAAATTTCCGCTCTTTAGAGTTGTCCATTCAACAGGTATCGGGTAGGATTTAGGCATTGGTATCCTTGCAATTTCCTGCTTCCGCTTCCTTATGGCAATTAAACCTAAAAGTATAAAGAGCAAAAGCACAACAATAAAGATTGTCTTTGTTTTCATAGGTTTTCCTCCACAAGTGACTCAAGCTTCGATACAGCTATTTTCCATTTGTAGTAAGAGCTATTCAGGTTTGCCTGGGTTATGAATCTGTGCGATTTTGCAAGTAGCAGATGATCCATATCACCCTTGCCGGTTTCGTACTTTAAGGTTTCAATCCTTTCCGTTTCTAATGCTAACCTCAGTTGCTTTTTAAGTGCATCTATGTCCGACTGGATCGAGATTACGTTTGAAATTGCATTGGCTATTTCGCTTCTCAATGTTCTTTTCTGTGTTTCAAGTTCCTTTTCACTTGAAAGCTTCAAGAGGCTTGCCGATAGGATATTGCTTTGTTTTTGTCCAAATTCGAATATTGGTAGGTTTAGGTTTACAGAAACTAAACCGTAACCTTCATTTTTTCCTGAATCGAAACCATAGTTTCTGTTGTACTGGACATTGAATGTGATCCTCGGACCATACTTACCGGATGCAATTTCCGTTAGCTTCTTGTTAACTCGAACTTCCTTAATTTTTGCCTTTATTTCGTCGTTGTTCCTAAGCGCGATTTTGTAAAGTTCTTCAGTTGGTGCTTTGAAGGGATGGTAGCTTATTTTATATGGCTCTATCCTGTTTATCCTTTGTCCTATAAGTGTTTCAATTAGAGTTTTAAGAGCAGTTTCCCGCGATTTAACCGTTTCTATTTTGGATGAAACTGATTGGAGGTCGTAGTCAACCTTTAAAAGATCAACCTTTGCAAACTTGCCTGCACTTATGCCTACATCTACATCATTTTTCAGTTTTTCGAGGCTTTCTTGATATCCTACTAACGCTTTTTTAATATTCTCAAGTGAAAGATAATCCAAGTATGCTTCTCTAACCCTATATCTAATTTGCCACTTAGTTAGATTTTTAATGTTGTTCAGTATTTCTGATCGAAGTTTGTATACATCTGCCTTCCTGGATACCGTTCCACCAACGTATAGGGGTGCCGAATACGAAATGCCGTAGATGAGCTTTTGGCTATCAAATGCCGGAGGGTTCATGGGATTTGGCAAGTGAGACATAGGAACCAACATGTAGTTCCTGTTTAATGTCTGATACGATGACAAGAGGTTAATACTGCCAAGTCTACTGAGCTTGGTAGATTTTTCCTCTTGTTTGAGGCTCCTTGATTGAAGACCTAATGCCTTTATCCTGGGGTAGTTTTTAAATGCAAGCTTTTCAGCTTCATTAAGCGTTATAGCATTTGCTATTAATGGAAATAGCAGTAAAATCAGTATCAGTCGCATAGTCTCTCCGTATCAATTGAGTTTTGAGTTTAGGCTATCAAGAATGATTTGTCAAGCAGCTAATTGAGAAAGCAAGAACAGTTATAATAATTTTGATTAACCTAATTTACACCAATTGTATAATCATTGTGGAGGTTTTCCTTGATTCATGAGTTGATCATTGCCATTGCGAGTTACCTTTTCATCATTATCGCAGCCATATACGATTTTAAGATAGGTACAAGTATTTGGCGAGAACTTGTATCGGCTTCCTTCTTTGCAATCTTTCAACTAATAGGCATTGGGTTTGTCCTCATGTTTCTTCTGAAGCTCCATGTTAGTTGGATAAACTTGGTATTCATACTTTTCTTCTTCGTTAACGCTTCCATTATCTCCATGAAGAGGTTTAAGTTTAAAAGTTATGATAGGCATAAGGTGTTTTTAATAGATTTTTTGGTTATTTCGATTGTGACATCGTTAACCATTTCATTCTTCTTGATTTCAGGTGTTGCAACGCTTAAAGCGACAAGCATAATTCCACTTGCAGGTATTCTAACGTCGGGTGGTATGAAATCACTTTCCCTTTCGTTTAACATACTAAGGAAACGTATATCCAACTTGGAATCGGTGATACTTGGCATGGCAGCACTTGGTGCTTCGGATGAGATTATCTTTAAGTTCATATTCAAGGGTTTAATCAATGATGTAACGCTTCCCGCAAGGGATATGCTGAAGGCCGTAGGAATTGTTCAGATACCGGGAATTATGGTGGGCCTTTTAATGGCGGGCATCTTTCCATTAAAGGCAGCCCTTGTGCAGTTCATGGTAACCTCATCCATGGTGTTTGAGTTTACGTTTGTGCCTGCAATCGTGCTTAACCTTATTGTTAGGCTTTGGGGCATGAAAATAGAAAAAATCAAGTGAAAGGTTTATATTAAGGGTATTATGATATTTAAGGATAGGACTGAAGCCGGAAAGCTCCTCTTGAAGGAGATAATCAAGAGGTACGATGGAACTCTCAAGGATCCCGTTGTTGTTGCAATCCCAAGGGGCGGTGTAACGGTAGCGGATCCGATAGCAAAAGGGCTTAAAGCGCCAATGGAGCTTGTTATACCGAGGAAGGTTGGGGCTCCGTTCAACGAGGAGTTTGCCGTTGCTGCTGTAACTGAAGATGGTCACCTTTTGATGAATCCTGAGGTTACAGAGGATGTTGCCTATAGAATGGGTATAACAAGAAAGGGCATTATGCAGCGAGCGGTTGAGCAAATAGAGGAAATTAAAAGGAGAAGGAAGCTTTACCTTAAGGAAAGGGATAGGCTCTCCCTCAAGGATAGGGATGTTATACTGGTTGATGATGGCATAGCAACCGGATTAACGGTTAAAGCCGCCATTTTTTCCATAAGAAGACAGAACCCCCGCAGATTGATACTTGCCGTTCCAGTGATGCCGCATGATAAAGTTAAGGAATTTGGGGATGTCCTTGATGGTTTAGTGGTTCTCCATGCACCAGAGAAGTTTGGGGCTGTCGGGCAGTTCTATCAAAATTTCAATCAGGTATCGGATGCTGAAGTTATAAGAATAATGGAAAAACATGGTTTGAAGTAATGGAAAGCCTATTTTCAAAGGGGAAAAGGCCACTTTCCTTTACCTTAAGGCCGAAGAGTCTTGATGAGTTTGTGGGTCAGAAACATATACTTTCCAAAGGTAAACCCCTTAGAGTTTTGATAGAAACGGGAAACATCAAGTCAAGCGTATTCTATGGACCTCCCGGAACGGGGAAGACGACGCTTGCCAACCTTATATCAGCACTTTCGAATGCTGATTTTATAAGTTTTAATGCGGTAACCGGTTCGGTTCAGGATATAAGAAAGGCAGCCGAGAAGGGTAAAAGCAACCTTCAGCTTGGAAGAAAGACCATCGTATTCATCGATGAAATTCATAGGCTCAATAAACTTCAGCAGGATGCCCTTCTTCCGGATTTAGAGGCAGGGAACATGGTGCTTATTGGGGCATCAACCGAAAATCCTTATTTTTCACTTGTTCCTGCACTGAGGTCAAGAGTAAGGTTGTATGAGTTTAAACCGTTGAGTGAGGATGAGCTTAGGCTTATTGCAAAGAGGGCGTTGAAAAGCTTAAACGGAAGGATATCCCTTGTAGGTGAAGCCTTGGATTACCTCGTGAGGATGTCAGGTGGTGATGCAAGAAAACTGCTTGAATACCTTGAGGAGCTATCCGTTATTTATAGTGGAAATGTTGATGCTGATGCAGCAAGGGATGTTGTTGGAACATTTGCAGTAAAGTATGGTAGAAAAGGCTACCATTATGATGTTATATCAGCATTTATAAAATCCATAAGGGGAAGTGATCCGGATGCTGCACTTTACTATCTTGCAAGGATGCTGGTTGGTGGAGAGGATCCGCTTTTCATTGCAAGGAGGCTTGCAATACTTGCATCTGAGGACATCGGGAATGCAAATCCTGATGCCATCGTTGTGGCAAGTGCAGGTATGGATATAGTATCAAGGATAGGGATGCCTGAAGCTGCAATAACGCTTGCGCAGGTGACGGTTTACCTTTCGATGTCCCCTAAGTCAAATTCGTCCTACATGGCAATCAAGAAGGCTATATCAGATGTTAAGTCCGGTCTCGATCTTCCCGTTCCACCGTACCTGAAGAAACCATTCAAGGGTTATCTTTACCCGCATGATTTTCCAAGGCACTGGGTGAAGCAGAAGTACATAACGGAGGGCAGAAGATACTACCAAAGCAGTGGTATAGGATTTGAGAGGAAGTTAGACGAGTGGCTCAAATGGCTAAAGGGTGATGATCATGATAACGGGTAGAACGGAAGTCTATGGAATAATCGGTTATCCTGTGGATCATTCAATTTCACCTGCAATGCAAACAGCCGCCTTTGATGCCTTGGGTATCGATGCTGTTTATGTTCCGTTTAGCGTTGAACCTGATCATCTCAGGGAGGCCGTTTTAGGATTAAAGGCCTTAAACGTTAAAGGTTTCAACGTTACCATTCCACATAAGGAGAGGATCTTAAATCTTCTAGATGATGTAAATGAAAAGGCATCGTTCCTTGGTGCCGTTAACACGGTAAAGTCTGAAGGGCAAAGGTTTATAGGCTATAACACAGATGCCGATGGATTTTCGCTTTCGCTTAAAAAAAATAAGATAAGCGTTAAAAGTAAAATTGTAACGATGTTTGGTGCTGGTGGTGCTGCAAGGGCTGTTGGGTTTGCCATAGCA
>CAZXGR010000023.1:0-16590 GCA_964640245.1 uncultured bacterium
TCTTTAGGTACTTCGATATATTTGGTAATCAAAAGGAATACATAATTCTTCAAGATACCTTAAGCTTAAGAATTTTTTCAATTTCACCTCAATTAAATCTGTTCTATCAAAAGATTACAATATAAATATGGACTTTCTTCACCTTTACATTATGATAATCTCGGCAGTTACCTTTGGTTACCTTTTGGCTGCCGTATTTGTTGAAACAAAGTTGATTAACTACTTTGGTATTAAAACTCTTGGACTTTCAAAGTTCGGCATACACCCGCTTTTAACTACAATGCCCGTTCTATACCTTGTATCACCTCGTGCCGCACATGTTCATGCATCAGAACTTTTAAGGCAGGGAAAGATAAAACCGGTGGATCTATACCTTGCAATACTTGCGTCAAACCTCCCCATGAGACTCATGTTTCTGTATAGATACTACTTACCGGTTCTTTTCCCATTGATAGGCATCGTTGCAATATACTATGCACTTTTAAGGATATTCTTTGATACCTTGGTTTTCATTGCTGTAAGCTTTGTAGGAAGAATTAGATACAGAGGTACAGATATTGACTTTTCAAAGTTCGAAGCCATTAAGGTAAGCATCGGGTTTTCAGAAATAAGGAAAGCCTTATACAAGGGTTTATTAGAATCTTTAAAGTTTACGTTGAAGTTTACTCCGATATTCTTGGTTGTCGTTTTCCTAATTGATAGAAACTTGATGACCGTTTTAACCTCTTTGCTAAAACCGTATTTAAAGTACCTTGGTTTAGATTCCATGGAGATTCTGTATGTAACAACAGCAGCAGTGAGCCCTCCTGTAGCTTATGGCTTAATAAGGATAATGATCGAAAAGGGCTATTCCACGTTTCACATACTTGGAAGCATGGCATTGGGAAATGCAAGCTTTTCAGCTTTAAGAAGTTGGTGGAATTATCTTTTGCCTTACTACTTGGGCCTCTACCCACCTAAGATCGTTATAGTTATCCTTATTTTGCAAGCTGGGTTGCCTATTATGTATAACCTCATCGTGGGTTTTTTGCTGATTAGATTATAATTATAACTTGCAAAATTAGAAAAGGAGAGGTTAACTTGAGAATAGGAAGATTTGTATCAGACAATAGGACGTTCTTCGGCATTGTTGAGGGCGAAAACGTGATGCCCATTAAGGAAAAGAGGGTAAGTGAACTGATGGAATCAGCAACACCAACAGGCGAAAGCATTCCCATTAGAAACCTGAAGTTCCTTTCACCTACGAAAGTTTCAAAGATCGTAGCCGTAGGCTTGAACTACAAGGCGCATGCACGTGAACTTGGAATGGATACAGTCGATGAGCCTATGATATTTTTGAAGCCTTCTACATCTGTAATTGCCAACAGGATGAGGATATACATGCCAACTGTTTCAAAGAGGGTTGACTATGAAGCTGAGCTTGCCGTGGTCATCGGCAAGAGGTGTAAGAATGTGGGCATTGATGAGGCAAAGAACGTTATATTAGGCTATTCATGCTTTAACGATGTTACTGCAAGGGATATACAGAGAAAGAATGACTTTGAATTAACAAAGTCGAAATCATTTGATAGCTTTGCACCTTATGGTCCTTGGATAGCTACCGATTTAGATCCATCAAGCCTTAATATAACTACAAGGGTGAATGGTGAGGTTAAGCAAAACGGAAATACATCCGATATGATATTTTCACCATTTGAGCTTGTTTCCCTTATATCTAAGGTTATGACGTTGCTTCCAGGTGACATCATATCAACAGGAACTCCACCCGGTATTGGGCCCTTAAACCATAGAGATAAAGTAGAAGTTGAGATCGAAGGCATAGGAAAGTTAGTGAACTATGCAGTAAGGGAAGGGGAATGAGAGAAATCATTAGGGATTTGGTTTTTAATGTTGTCGAGGATACATTTGGAAAAGGCTTGAAGGTTAAAAATGCTACATTCGAGGAACCAAAGCGAAAGGAGTTTGGCAATTATTCAACGAACATTGCCTTTTTACTCTCCAAACAGTTATCCATGAAGCCTATAGACATAGCAAATAAACTTTCAGAGAAGCTTTCATCGTTCGATGTTTTTGAAAAGGTAGATGTTGCGGGAGGCGGTTTCATTAACTTCTTTATAGGGAACGATCTTTTCTCGCGTATCCTCAAGGAAGTGCTTCAAAAGGATTTCTACGTTCAGGATATGGGAAAAGGACAAAGGGTTTTGGTAGAACACACAAGTGCAAATCCAACTGGGCCGTTGCACGTTGGACATGGAAGAGGCGCCGTTGTTGGCGATGTACTTTCCAACATTCTAAAAATGACAGGGTACAAAGTTGAAAGGGAGTTCTACATAAATGATGCAGGGAGGCAGATAAAGATCTTAGGAAAATCCATATATGCTAAGGCAATGGAGTTAAATGGCAAAAGCTATCCCTTGAATGAGCGATACAAAGGTGACTACATTGCGGATTTGGCAAAACAGGCCTTGTCGCTGTACCCAAACATTTTGAGCGTGAGCGAGGATAAAGCTGTAGAGGTTTTAAGTGATTTCGGAAAGAGAAGGATGCTTGAGAGGATAAAAGGTGATTTGGAAAGACTTAGGATATGTTTTGATAACTGGTTCAGTGAAAAGTCCCTCTATAAAGCTAAGAAGGTAGAAAGAACAATAGGCATTCTGAAACAAAAGGGTTTGATATACGAGAAGGAAGGTGCATTATGGCTTAAAACAACGAAGTTTGGCGATGATAAGGATAGGGTAATAAGGAAAAACGATGGTGAATATACCTACTTTGCATCTGATATCGCGTACCACCTTGATAAGATGGAAAGAGGTTTTGATAAAGCTGTTGATGTCTGGGGTGCTGACCACCACGGCTATATACCAAGAATGAAGGCTGTTGTAAAGGCCTTTGGTAAGGAAGGAGATTGGCTGGAGGTTGTTCTCGTTCAGCTTGTTAAGCTAATTAAGGGTGGTGAGGAACTCAAGATGTCAAAGAGGGAAGGTAACTTCATTCCCTTAAAGTGGTTGATGGATGAGGTAGGTGTTGATGCTGTGAGGTTTTTCTTCCTGTTGAAGAGGCATGATACACCGCTTGACTTTGATTTAGATTTGGCAGTTTCTAAGAAGAGCGAAAATCCCGTTTACTATGTTCAGTACGCATACGCAAGGATGTGCAGTGTGGTTGAAAAAGCTGCAGAGCTTGGAATAGAGCCTTCAGATAATAATCTACACCTTCTATCAAGCGATGAGGAAAAGGATCTAATAATGGCCTGCTACAACTTTAAGTCTCAGTTAGCTATTGCCTCAAGAAAGAGGGAGCCTCATAGGATTGCCTACTACCTTATAGATTTATCCTCAAAGTTGCATAGGTTTTACAACAAGTACAGGGTTATAGATGAATCCAACTTGGAACTTTCAAGTGCGAGGTTGATCCTTATAAATGCTGTTAAAACTATCGTTAAGGCAGGCTTGGATATAATAAATGTCAGTGCACCAAGGAGGATGTAATGGAGAACAGGAAACTTTACTACATTTTGGTTGCAAGTGCATTTTCACTTGTGTTTTTATCATACCTCACCGGCTTTTTTGTTGGCAAGCATGCCGGTTTTATTAAGGCCAAAGCGCAGTTTGATGTTGAAAAACAAAGCCTTATGAAAACACTTGCCACAATGAAGCCCATTTCGAGGCCTGTAGAGGAAAGAAAGACGGTTATCGTTGACAAGACGACAAATAAAACTACAAATGCTACGATAGCTAAAAAGCCCAGGACCGTTGTAAAAAATGTTGCAAGGATGCCGGAGAACAAAACAGCTTCAAAGAAAGTTATTCAAAGGCCAAAGGCCAAGGTTGGAAAGGTTTCAAAAGGCAATTACTATCTTCAATTAGGTATCTTTAAGAATAAGTCAAATGCCGTGAGGCTTGCTAAAAAGGTACAGAGCCTTGGCTTGAATGCTAAGACCATCTTGGAGGGCAGCAAGGTAAAGGTTATCGTTGGCTACCTTGCAAAGGATCAAGCTTTATCTGCATACAAACTTTTAAAGGCAAAGGGCATATTAGGCATCATTAGGAGAAGGAATTGATAGATACGCATGCACATCTTCACTTTCCCGATTTTGATAGCGATAGGGAAAGCGTAATAGATGAATGTAATAGGAAACTTGAAGCAGTTATAACAGTGGGATGCGATTTGGATGATAGTGTAAAAGCCATAAACTTAGCATTGGCTAATAAGAAGATATTTTCATCCGTGGGTATACATCCACATGAGGCAGGTAGATATTCCAAAGGTGATCTTGATAAGTTAATTCAACTTGCCAGGAAGCCAAAGGTAGTTGCGCTTGGTGAAATGGGGCTGGATTTCTATAGGAACTTATCGCCAAGGGATAAGCAGTACGAGATATTTGAGATGCAGGTAGAGGCAGCGAGAAAGCTCAAGCTTCCAATTATCGTGCATACTAGAAATGCGGATTCGGAAATGTCAGACTTTATAAAAACCAAAGGAAAGGGTGTAAGGGGTATCATTCACTGCTTTAGTGGTGATAAAGAACTTTTGAGAACTGCTCTAAATGCGGGATTCTTTATATCGTTTTCAGGAAATGTAACCTATCCAAAGAATGGATTTTTAAGGGAAGATTTGAGGTATATACCATCTTCAAGGCTTTTGGTAGAAACAGATTCTCCCTACCTTGCACCACAGCCTAAAAGAGGCCATAGGAATAAACCAACCTACGTTGGCTATACCGTGAAAGCTATAGCTGATTACCTCAACGTTAAGTTTTCAGATATAGATAGGATAACAAGCCTGAATGCCAAAAGGATCTACAACCTTCCATTTAGCGACAAGCCAAGTATCGTTTATAACTTAGGGGATAAGCTTTACATTAACCTTACAACGGAATGTCCGTGTAACTGCAAGTTTTGCTTTAGGGGAAAGGAGGATTATGTCTATGGTTACAACCTTCACCTTAAAAGAAAACATATTGCAGATGAGTACATTTACCGAATAAAAAACCCAAGACTTTACAAGGAAATAGTTTTCTGCGGTTATGGTGAACCATTCGAGAGATTTGATGCACTTTTAAAGATTTCAAAGTGGCTTAAGAAAATGGGTGTACAAAAGGTGCGTATCGATACATGCGGGCTGGGCTACCTTATAACCAAAGATTATGATATACTTAATAAGTTAAGTGGTTTGGTTGATAGCATAAATGTTAGCCTAAATGCCTGTAAGCCTGAAGTTTACTATGCTACTGTGAGACCTAAATACGGTAAGGGTTCCTGGGAATCGGCATTGAAGTTTATAGGGGATGCAAAGCAAAAAGGCTTTAAGGTAACGGTTTCGGCTGTTAAACATTCAAGTTTAAACGTTGATGCCTTTATAAAATTTGCCAAGAAATTAGGTGTGGAATATAAATTGCGTGAACTTAAAACATTTTAAGGAGGTTGAATGGCAAACGTAGTAAGGTTTGGCATATCCATAGACGATAAGCTATTGTCAAAGTTCGATGAGTACATAGATAGAAAGGGTTATGTCAGCAGATCTGAAGCCATAAGAGACCTCATCAGGGATGGTCTAATTCAGGAGTCCATAGGTGAGGATAAGGATGTTTTTGGAACGATTACCATAATATTTGACCATCACCAAGGGGATTTGGAGGAAAGGATAACGACTATTGAGCATTCGTACCTTAATAACATAATCTCAACGATGCATATACATCTTGATCACCATCACTGTATGGAAGCCATTGCCGTAAAGGGAAAGGCAAGCGTAATAAGGGAACTTGCCGATAAGATAATAACCTTGAAGGGTGTCAAGAACGGTAAGCTTGCAGTAACCGGTATAGAACCTTAGGAGGTCAATATGTCTGGACATTCAAAATGGGCAAACATTAAGTACAAGAAGGCTAACCAAGATGCAAAAAGAGGCAAGATCTATACGAAGATAGCAAGGGAAATAACAGTAGCCGCAAGGCAAGGCGGTGCGGATCCGGAGTTTAATCCAAGGCTGAGGGCAGCCATTGAAAAGGCACGAAGTTTCAATATGCCAAAGGAAAATATAGATAGGGCCATAAAACGCGGGACAGGCCAGATATCAGGTCAAAACTTTGAAGAGGTAACCTATGAGGGTTATGGTCCCAATGGCGTAGCTATGATTGTAAAGTGTTTAACGGATAATAAAAATAGAACGGCTTCGGATGTAAGGCATGTATTTTCGGAATACGGTGGCCACCTTGGGACCCTTGGGTGTGTTTCTTACCTCTTTGATAGAAAGGGTGTTATAACGATAGATTCAAAGCTTACCGACGAACTTGCCATTTCCCTAATAGATGCCGGAGCTGAGGATTTTGAGGAGGAAGACGGTAGTACCGTGATTTATACTACCCCATCAAAGTTTGAAGAAGTAATGCAGAACCTTAAGAAAATGGGTATTGAACCTTTAGACGCAAGCATAGATCTTGTTCCTAAGACTACCGTGAAGCTCAAAGGTGAAGCAGAGAGGAAGGTTTTGGATATGATTGAGAAGCTTGAAGATTTGGATGATGTTCAAGAGGTTTACTCTAACTTTGATATTCCCGAGAATATAGATGCATAGGTTTTTAAAGGCAGCTTTAATCCAAGCTATGACCATATTTATAGGATTTAATGCCTTTGCAAGTAGTAACATTTCAAAGGTTGTTTTATCTGAGTCTAAAAGTTTTTCAAATGCCTTTGGTAAAACAAACCACTTAAACGACAAAGGTTTGTTAATTCCATGGAATCAACCAAGCTTGCAGTTTTGGGTTAGCTACCTTGAAAGACCGTGGAATAGGGCGAAACTTTCGTACGATGTAAAAAAATTAGACATGTTTTTACCTATAATCAAAAGGGTATTTAAGGAAAACGGGGTTCCGGGGGATCTGTGCTATCTTTCCATTATTGAAAGTAACTGTGATCCATCAGCGGTTTCTAAAGCCGGAGCTGCTGGTCTATGGCAATTAATGCCACAAACGGCAAGGCTCTTAGGGCTAAAGATAAATAGAGGTATAGATGAAAGGTTTGATGTAGAGAAATCAACGGAGGCTGCAGCTAAGTATCTAAACTATCTGTACTCAATATTTGGCAGATGGGATCTTGCCATAGCAGCCTACAATGCTGGACCTGAGGTTATAGAAAGACGATTAAAGGCAGCAAAGGGAAAGACCTTTTGGGATATAACTAATATATCTGATGAAACACTTAACTACGTTCCAAGGTTCTATGCAGTTTTGTCCATGGTAAAGGCAGGAAAGTTACTTGCTAGAAAATTACCGAATAGACTCTCGATTGTTAGGATAAAGGTTCTATCAAACACTCGCCTTTCCGAAATTTCAAGGAGACTTGGCATTCCATACTACGCTATGAGGTTGTACAACAAGCAGTATAAAAGGGGAAGGGTCCCAAGGGGAGATTTTGTATATATTCCGCCTTACTTCTTAAAGGGATCCGTTTTGAGGGATGTTCTTTCGGCTAAGGTCTTTGTGTACAAACCAAAACGCAGGGAAATGGTCAGTTCAATTGCCAAGAGGTTTGGGATAAGTGAATGGATAATAAAAAAGGTAAATAAGCTAAGGGAGAACATTGTTCATAGGGGACAGCCTATACTTATAGTAGTTGAACTTACACCATCAGGTGCATCTCTAAATGGATAAGGTTAAGGCAGACGACATTATTATCCTATACGATTCCGAAAAGAAGAAGCGTTATTTTTTAAACCTTAAGCTTTCGAGAGGAAAGTTTGGCACGGATAGAGGTGAAATACAATTAGCATCGATTATAGGTGCAGATTATGGAAGTACGGTGAAAACCCACCTTGGTTATAGTTATGTTATCCTTCCCATGAATATCTTTGACTTTGTTATGTTTAAACTCAACCGTTTAACCCAGATCGTTTATCCAAAGGATGCTGCGTACATCATTTTAAAGCTTAATGTTAAACCCGGTGATACGGTAATCGAAAGTGGCATAGGCAGTGGTGCAATGACAAGTATCTTTGCCCACTTCGTAGGAGATAGCGGCAGGGTTATAAGTTACGAGAAAAGACCAGAGTTTATAAGAAATGCAGTATCTAACCTCAGAAAGGTTAACCTCGATAAGAGGGTTACCGTAAAGTGCAGGGACATATCACAGGGCTTTGATGAAAAGAATGCCGATGCCGTGTTCTTGGATGTTAGGGAACCACATCTCTATGTTGAATCGGCTTATAAAGCTTTAAAACCGGGAAATACAATTGGAATACTTGTTCCAACGGCAAACCAGGTAATAGATACGCTCAAGATCATTGAGAAATTACCGTTCCTGGATATAGAGGTTTCTGAGCTTCTTCTAAGAAAGTACAAAATCGTTCCAGAGAGATTTAGACCTGAGGACAGAATGGTTGCACACACTGCTTACCTCATGTTTGCCAAAAAGGCAGATGGTTTTTGATAGAATTACCAAAGAGGTAAACGTGAATGTTTTGTCCATCATTAACAAATCGGGAATAGATGGTTATGTAATATGCCTTTTGTCAATAATCTCTTGGGCAATTATATTCAAAAAGTTATGGATGTTAAGAATATCCAAGTTAATTCCCAAGAAGGATGTTAACTTGACGGTCGATTTTTTAAGCGATGGCAATGTTGGGGATGTTGTAGAACTCTGCAAGAAAAGGAAAACTTTTCTTGCAAGTGTAATTCTTAACGCCCTTAAGAGCATGGGTGAACTAAGGAGAAGTAATTTTTTAAGTTCGTTTGAAGCAGCAGCTAAAAGGGAATTTGGACAGCTTGAGAATGGAATGACAGCTCTTGCCACAATAGCAGCCGTTTCACCTCTTTTAGGGCTTTTGGGAACCGTTTTAGGAATGGTTAAGATATTTGGGGTTTTGGGGAGCTTTGGAATGGGAACCCCTCAACAGTTAGCCGGAGGTATAGCCGAGGCACTGCTAACCACAGTTGAAGGTCTTATTACTGCAATACCAGCTGTCATCATGTATAACATATTTCAGAAGAAGTTGGACAGAATAGCGGTTGAACTTGAAAACATTGGAATACTTATGGCAAATAATTTTAAGGGGCTGAAATGATATCCGTAGCTTCATGGAACGTTAATTCCGTAAGGGCAAGGGTCAAGCTTATAGACGATTGGCTTAATCTGACCCATATGGATATACTTGCCATGCAGGAAACGAAGGTTGAGGATAAACTGTTTCCATTGGATAATTTTAAATCAATAGGCTACAACTGTTCCTTTTTTGGTCAAAAGGCATACAACGGTGTGGCTATATGCAGTAAACAAAAGCCAGTATCCGTTTTAAAGGGATGGCCCGATGGGGAGAACAACGAAAAGAGAATAATCGTTGCTAAGTTTGACAAGCTTACCGTTGTTGATGTTTATGTTCCAAGGGGTGGAAAAGAGGGAACAGAGAAGCATGCATACAAGCTCTATTTCCTTGCAAAACTAAAGGCATTTTTATCGAATAACTTTTCACCGAGCGATCCGATATGCGTTGTCGGCGATATGAACGTTGCTTTAGAGGATATAGATGTGTACGATCCAGTGGTTTGGAGAAATAGACCTGGGTTCATGGATACAGAACGTAGTGCATTTAAGGATCTACTTTCGTTTGGACTATATGACATTTACAGGGAAAAGCATAAGGGAAAGAAACAGTTTACATGGTGGGATATTGAGAGTGGGGGTTTCGGAAGGAATAGAGGTTTGAGAATCGATTACATTTTGGCAACTAAACCTCTATTGGATAAGTGTTTAAAGGTTGATGTTGATACGAGACCGAGGGCGGTAAAGAAGCCCATGCCCTCAGATCATGCACCCATTTACGCAGTTTTTGATATTTAAGGAGGTTTTATGGAAGAGTTGAGAAAGCTAATCGATGAAGCATGGGAAGACAGGAACCTTTTGATGGAAAAAAGGTATGAAAGTGCAGTAAAAGAGGCTGTTGAGCTTTTAGACAAGGGCAAAATTAGAGTTGCCGAAAGGGTATCAATTGGTAATTGGAAGGTCAATGAATGGGTAAAGAAGTCAATTCTGCTTTTCTTCAGCGTATCTCACATGAAGCTTACGGAAATCGGGCCTTTTCAATACTACGATAAGATACCCGTTAAGAGAGATTGGGACAAACTAAAGGTAAGGGTTGCACCAATGGCCACGGCAAGGTATGGTTCCTTTATAGAACCTGGTGCAATTCTCATGCCATCCTACATCAATATCGGTGCCCATGTAGGTTCTGGAACCCTTGTGGATACATGGGCTACTGTTGGCTCATGTGCACAGGTTGGGAAGAACGTTCACCTGTCAGGCGGCGTTGGTATAGGTGGTGTTTTGGAGCCACCTGGTGCAAGGCCTGTCATTATAGAGGATGGTTGTTTCATAGGTTCAAGGTCAATAGTCGTTGAAGGTGCAGTTGTTGAGGAAGGTGCAGTCCTTGGTGCGGGTGTGGTTATAACTGCTTCTACAAGGATCATAGATGTTACCGGGGATAAGCCTGTTGAGTATAAGGGTAGAATTCCATCGAAGAGTGTTGTGATACCTGGAACTAGGTTTAAGGACTTCAAGGCAGGGAGATACGGTCTTCCGTGTGCCTTGATAATAGGGAAGAGAAAGGAATCGACGAATAAAAAGACATCCCTGAATGAAATTTTGAGGGAATTCAACGTTTAGGAGGAAAAGTGTTTTCAGTTCCTGATTATATAAGAGATGTAAAGATCTATGAGCCGGGCAAGCCTATTGAAGAACTAAAGCGTGAGCTTGGTTTAAGGGAGATTATAAAGTTAGCTTCAAATGAAAATCCCTTTGGACCTTCGCCGAAGGCTGTCGAGGCGATAATGGGTGATCTTAAAAATATGAATAGGTATCCCGATGGAAACTCGTTTGAGCTTAAGGAAAAGCTTTCACAAAAGTTAAACGTAAAACATGAGAATATATTTTTGGGCCTTGGTTCAAATGAAGCTCTTGACTTTATAGCAAGGGCCTATCTAAGGCCAGGCCAAAACGCGGTTTATAGTGAGAAAGCCTTTGGTGTCTATCAAATCGTTGTAAAGCTGTCGGGTGCGGATTCGAAGATTGTAAAGCTTAAGAATGATTACTATATAGACTTAGATGCGCATCTTGAGGCAATAGATAAAAATACATCCGTTGTTATCATATCAAACCCAAACAACCCAACAGGTACGGCCTTTGATAGAAGGGCTTTCGAGGAATTCCTCAAGAGGTTTCCGGATGATGTGCTTTTGGTTTTAGACGAGGCTTACTACGAGTATGCCATTGGTGCAGGATTCGACATGGAAAATGGAATAGATTACATATACGATAAGAACGTCGTAGTTACAAGGACGTTTTCAAAGATATACGGACTTGCAGGATTGAGGTTGGGCTATGCCATTGCACGAAAGGAGATCATTGACGATTTAAACAAGATAAGGCAGCCATTTAACGTTACAAGGCCAGCTCAGGCAGGTGGTCTTGCCGCACTTGATGATGATTTCTTTGTTAAGAAATGCCAAGTTGCAAATGAAGAGGGTAAAAGCTATCTGTATTCAGAATTTGATAAGCTTGGGCTTAGTTATGTTCCTTCATACACCAATTTTATCTTGGTTAAGGTTGGATTTCCTACGAGAACCGTATTCAACAGGTTGCTTAAAAAAGGCGTAATAGTCAGGGCTATGGATGGATACCGTTTCAATGATTGTATAAGGGTAACAATTGGTACGATGAGAGAAAATGAGATATTCATAGATAAACTCAAGGAAGTTTTGGATGAACTGAGGTCTCAAGGGTAATATTCGATGAAAGCTGTAATTCAAAGAGTTTTGAGTGCAAGTGTAAACGTTGATGGAAGGGAAGTTGCAGCTATAGACAGAGGTTTGGTTTTACTTGTTGGATTTGAGAGGGATGATACGCCCTTGGATGTTGAAAAGGCATGTAAAAAGATGGCAAACTTCAGGATATTTGAAGATGGAAGCGGAAAGATGAACCTTTCCATAAAGGACATTAACGGTTCAATCTTGGTGGTTCCGAACTTCACGCTTGCATCTGACTGTAGAAAGGGAAACAGGCCAAGTTTTCAGTCATGCAAGGAGCCAAATCAGGCTAAGGAACTTTTCAATGAGCTTGCTAAGGAATTTAGGGATTTGGGCGTGAACGTTGAAACGGGTATATTTGGAGCTGACATGAAGGTTAACATACTAAACGATGGACCCGCTACATTCATAATTGATAGGGGAATCTATGGATAGGTACATTCTACCTGCTACCTTTCTACTATTGTCCGTTGTATTTTTGTTTTCGAAGCCACTTATTGAAAAGGTTCTGCTTAAGTTATTTTTAAGGGATGAACATTTAAGCCGTATGGAAAAGCTCTTCACAAGGTTGTCAATTTGGGTTACCTATCTTCTATCCGTAATCTTTCTAAACATTTCAATCATTGAGTTGCCAATTTCAAGGAATAACCTTGAAATCATAAATAGGTTCTTCTTTTCCTTTTACGTAATCATAGGTACACTTATTGCTCTTAAGGTCTTAGATATCATCATTGAGAAGTTAGTTGAAAACGCCCAAAAGAGGATACCTTCATCCCAGCTTCCGCTTATAAGAACTTACTTTGCAATGATTTCGAAGCTCTTGAAAATAGTGGTTGTAGTAATTGCAGCAATAGCCATTTTAAACAGGTTTGGCTTTAACGTTGAGTCACTTGTTGCATCGTTAGGCGTTGGTTCATTGGCAGTTGGTCTTGCAGCTCAAGACACGATTAAAAACTTTATATCTGGTATTTTACTTGTTACCGATAGGCAGTTTCGTATAGGTGATTGGATTTCCATAAAGGACTTAGATATCGAGGGTAGGGTATACGATATCGGTTTAAGGACTACGAAGATAGTAACGATTTCGGGAAATAATCTCATAACTGTTCCTAACTCAAAGCTTACCGAAGGTGTTATTGAAAACATGCTTTACCCAAGCCCAAATGTAAAGGATTGTGTGAACATTGGTGTTGCCTATGGAACTGACATCGAAAAAGCTAAGAAACTTATGCTTGAATCTACCAAGGATTTAAAGGGAATACTTCCCGAACCCCCGCCATCGGTTTACTTTACGGAGTTTGCTGATTCGTCGCTTAACCTTAAACTTATATACTACGTTGCCGACAAGGATATAGCATTCGGCGTTAAGTCACTTTTACATGAAAGGATAAACAAGACCTTTAAAGAAAACGGTATAGAAATACCATTCCCGCAAAATGATGTGTGGTTTAGAAATCCTATGAGGATAGAGAAGAATCAGGTTTCTTAGCTATCTTTAGTTTTACCTCGCCTTTACCGTTAGAGAAGCTTCCACAGTTTACCCTTCCAGATATGCCTGATCCTGCTTCAACGGACAGCTGTTTGGCATTTATGTCACCCTTTACATTTGCACTGGATTTTAACTCGAGTATCTCACACGATACGTTTCCCTCGATGTTTCCCATAACGATGAACCTTCCGCCGTTGAGGTTTCCTTTTACCTTGCTTCCATTGCCTAATATAACGTAATCACCCGATACATTTCCGATAACCTCCCCATCTATCCTTATCTTGCCCTCTGATTTGATGTTTCCTTCCACCTTTAAATCGTTTGAAAGGATACTCTTAATCTCGGATTCCTCAAGATTCTTTTCCTTTTTGAACATCCTTCAATGCCTCCAAAAATATCATCGGATTTACCCATTTACCCTTGTACTTTATGCCATAGTGAAGGTGGGGACCTGTACTTCTTCCGGTGCTTCCCATTAAACCGATAATCTCGCCTCTCTTGACCAATTTTCCCTTTTTAGCAATTACCTTTGACATATGGCCATAGTAGGTTACTATGCCGTTGCCGTGATCTATTATAACTGCATTACCCAATAATCCATATCTTCCAGCCCATAGAACTTTCCCATCTGCTGGTGCCTTTATGGGTGTCCCTGTCCTGTTTGCAATATCAACGCCTAAGTGAAATTCAAGCCTGTGCGTAATTGGATTTGTCCTCCATCCAAACGGTGATGTTATCCTTCCTCTCGTCGGATAAACTATTGGAAGGGTTTTCATATTTTTTATAAGAAAATCTAACTTTGGTAGAACGGGAGATAGATTAACTTCATCGAAATCCTTGACATCATCGATGGGTATGGCAATACCGCCTTCGCTTACCAATGTTATAGGTTTTGGAACCTTCAAACCTACGGTCTTCATTATTGAATCTATGATTTTTACCCTACTTGCCACCTTCCGAATGGTCTCAGCCTTCCGTTCCCTGTATTCATTTACCAAGAAACTCAGCTTTTGGTTTTTACCCTCGATGTTCTGCAGTTTACAGGAGAGGTTGGATATTTTTGCCTTGCTCTGTTTATAGTAGGAAAGGCTGTGAAGTGTAAGAACTATCGAGTAAACTGTTGTAAGCAGCATAAATATAGAACCAATAATAAATAGAGCTTTGAACTTCCTTCTATCGATCTTGAGGGTTTTTATCCTTCCCGTTTCGTTTTCAATTGCTATCAGTTGAAGTTTTCCCCTCATCTTACTTTCCTATACAGAATTTTGAGAAAATTATATCATAGAGTTCCTCATTTTTAGCATTTCCAGTAATCTCGTTTAGTGGTTCTATTGCCTCATCCAAATCGGCACATAGAAGATCTGGCGATTCATACCTATCAACCCTTTCGATGACAATTGATATAGCTTTACTTGCCTTTTCCA
The DNA here is from genome assembly GCA_964640245.1 of uncultured bacterium. Classification (GTDB taxonomy): domain Bacteria; phylum Aquificota; class Aquificia; order Desulfurobacteriales; family Desulfurobacteriaceae; genus CAZXGR01. The sequence goes on from CAZXGR010000023.1 coordinate 14,711, forward strand.
AAAGCCTCTTCTGCCTCTCATTGGTTATTATAGGCTCCTCGTAGTTTACCTCTTGGCTTCCGATTGCCTCATCCGCCATCATTTCCTTTAAACTTTGGATTTCACTTCCATTTTTCGCACTTATCTCTATGCATTTCTTGAAGTTATCAAAATCACTGCACGTTAGCTTTAGCCCTTTATCCTTCTTGTTGATGACTAAGATTGCGTTTGCTTTTCCCTTTATCAGCTCCATGAGTGCTTTATCGTCATCCGTGAGGTCAGCCGAACCATCAATCATGAATAAAACAATATCTGCTTGCTTTAAGTATTTCCTACTTTTCTCTATGCCTAACCTTTCAATTCTGTCATTGCTTTCCCTTATACCTGCCGTATCTATAAGGATGGTTGGAATGCCGTTAATCGTAATCGTTTCCTCTATTACATCCCTCGTCGTTCCCGGAATCTCCGTTACTATTGCCCTTTCCTCATTTAAAAGTGTATTTAAAAGGGATGACTTTCCAACATTTGGCCTGCCGACTATCACGGCCTTTATGCCTTCCCTTATAAGCCTTCCTTCCTTGTATGACATGATGAGATTATCTATCCCGTTCCTTACCTCCGTTAGCTTACCGCTTATATCGGAACTCTTCAGTATCTCTACTTCCTCATCTGGAAAATCTATCGATGCCTCAATGTAGGCCTTTACCGTTACGAGTTTTTTTCTCAAATCCTCTATGGTTTTTGATGTTTTACCCTCTAAACCCCTGAGTGCAACCTTGGCAGATAGGACAGTTTTAGCGTTTATCATGTCGTTTATAGCCTCAGCCTGAACCAGATCTATCCTTCCATTTAAGAAGGCCCTCATGCTGAACTCCCCAGGTTTAGCTAATCTTGCACCGCTGTTAAGCACTAGTTGCAGTACCTTTCTTGCTACGGCCATTCCGCCGTGTGTATTGATCTCAACGATATCCTCTCCTGTAAACGTCTTGGGTGCTTTCATGTACGAGGCCAATACTTCATCGACCCTTTCGTCTGATTCATCCACTATGAAACCGTAGTTGAGCTTCTTGTCCTCGAATGATGCCTTTTTCGTTCCCTTCTTTGTTCTAAAGATCGATTTTAGTATTCCTAAGGCATCCCTTCCAGAAATTCTTACTATCGATATGGCACCCTTGCCAATGGGCGTGCTTATAGCGGCTATCGTATCCTCACACAGATAGTCCTTCATGAAGTCTCTCCCTTATAAGCATCCATTCTATCACTGACTGCGGCCTCGCATGAAATCTCGCATATTCCCTTGCAAGCTTCAGGGTTTCAAACCATCTTATTATGGGTGTTTTCTTGTTTTTAAATAAAGCTACTTCAAATGAATCGATAAACAAAAGCATGTCCTCACTTGGAATCTTTGAAAACATCTGTGAGAGCTTAAGTATATCCTTATCCTTTGACTTCAAGAATTCTAATGTTCCTTTCAAAAGCTTGCTTACATTAGTGTTCGCAAGTTTCATGGCTTTACCGGCACTTCCCATGGAGAGCTTCAGGGCGAGCTCATCCTCTATTCCTTTCTGCTTCAAAATGTAATTTACGTTTGCTTCGGTTAACCTTCCGAATCTAAACCTATAGCACCTTGATTTTATCGTAGGTAGTAGATTGTTGCTTGATGATATTAGAATTGCAAACCCAAAGGTAGGCATTTCCTCCAGTGTCTTAAGTAGTGCGTTTGATGCCTCTTTCTTCATTGCTTCGCAGTTATCAATAATGATGACCTTTGAACCTTTGGATGGTTTTATTGAAAGCCATGAGTTTACTTCCCTTACGTTTTTGATGTCTGGATTGTCAATTAACCTTATGTTGTAGTTGTTTCCTGTAAGTATTTTCGATGTTTCAATGGCTACAAGCTT
>CAZXGR010000024.1:0-14518 GCA_964640245.1 uncultured bacterium
TTACCGGCTTACCAGCCTTCAAATCCCTTTCAAAGTTAAATGGAACCTCGATTACACCAAGCGCCTCATCGTTCAATAGAAGCTCAGGAACATCTCCATCGTTTAAAAGATAGCCCTTAAAGTTAAAGTAAGGTTTATGAAAATCCGATACTAACTGCCTTGAAGCCTTTGAAAGATCAAGGTCCTCTACGTAGAACCTTGCATTTCTCAAGGTCAAGCTGATACCAACTCCCGCAAGGTATATATCAAGCGTAAAGGCATAGAGGGTAAAGGCTAAAAGCCCTTTATTCCTCAAGAACACAACAAATTCCTTGTACAGCAATATTAAAAACCTCAAGGTTGCCTCTTCTTGAAGGTTAAAAGTGTCAATGCTGTGAAGAAGATATAGAACATTATCAGTATAAGGGTTTCACTTAAAAGATCAAATATCGAAAGGCCTTTAAGGTAATAACCTTTAATCAATTCCATGTAGTAAAAGGTAGGTACGATATGGGCAACGATAAGACCTGTTTTACTCATCGCCGAAACAGGAGTCAGATAACCAGAGTATAAAACAGATGGAACAACGGTCAGTATTACAGTTCCAATAAACGCTGTGACTTGCGTTTTAAAGAATGAGGACATGAATGTGCCAAATGAAACTGAAACCAATAAAAATATAAGGCTATCAATTAAAAATGAGGAAAAGCTTCCCTTAAACGGCGTCTTAAATAGGAAAATGGTCATGAAAAACAGTATAAAAAACACGATAATAGATATAAAGAAGGCAAATAGTTGTTTCGCAATGATGAACTCTGCTTTCGAGGTTGGAGAACTATAGAAATTGTATATGGAACCCGACTCCTTCTCCTTAGCAACCAAGAGGGATGCAAAGACAGCGGGCACTATCATGAGAATCTCTGCAAGTGTACCGGGAACGGTAATGTTTACCTGCTTCAGTGATTCATTAAACCAGTACCTTGTCTGTAACTTCAAGGGTACCTTAAATGGAAGCCTCGAGAGGTTTAACTTCTCAGCTACGGCCTTGACATAGCTCTTTATAACCTCAGCTCTATATGGAAATGTTCCGTCGATTAAAACCTGAAAATGTGCATCCTTCCCTGATTTAATATCCCTCTCAAAATTTGACGGGACGATGATGCCAAAGTTTATCCTTTCAAGTGAGAGAATCCTATCAATGTCCTTTTCCGAGTTTACGTAACCCTTAAAGTCAAAGTACTCCTTGTTGCTTGAAAAGTCAGACACAAGTTTTCTGCTTAGAAAGGAATTATCATAGTCGAGAACGGCAAACCTAACGTGATCAACATCCAAGTTTATCCCGTATCCAAATATCAGTAGGAGAATTACAGGAACAAGGAAAACGGCAACAAGACTTACCTTATCCCTTAAAAGTTCCCTCAGCTCCTTTAAGAATATTACCTTAACCTTTTGGCACATCTTTCCCTACATAGTAAACGAAAACATCCTGCATGGTAATAGGAACCTCTTTAATGCTGAGAACCTCTATGCCAAGATTTCTTAAATCATCCGCGGAAACTTTCCTCTTTGAATAGATCTTGATAAACCTGCCATAAGGCTTAACCTTAAAACCTGCATCTGAAAGCTTAGCCATATCACCAATGGTATTATTGGACAAAATCATATAAGCCTTTCCAACCAAATCCTCAAGCTTTTTCTTAAGTTCGTGGGGAGTTCCTATAGCTATCGTTCTTGCATGGTTCATAAGCATTACTCTATCGCAGTACTCTGCTTCATCCATGTAATGTGTTGTCACTAATGTCGTTATGCCGATATCCTTGGAGAGGTACCTTATCACCTGCCAAAAAACATCCCTTTCAGAAGGGTCAACACCCGATGTCGGCTCATCCAGGAAGAGTATGGATGGCTCATGGATTATTGCACATAAAAGGCTTAGCCTCTGCTTTATACCAAGAGGAAGATCCCTTACAAGAACACCTTCAAAGTTCGAAAGACCGAGGATTGGTGCAAGCACATCGACCCTTTTTCTTATCATATCAAGGCTGACACCGTAAATTTCTCCCCAAAGCACGATGTTCTCGTGAACCGTCATGGTCTCATAGAGTGAAAACCTCTGTGACATGTAGCCTATCAGGCTTTTTACATCTTTTCCGCTTCTTTTACCCGATACCAAGGCATATCCAGATGTTGGCTTGTAAAGCCCCAGTATTGACTTTATGAGGGTTGTCTTACCGGCACCGTTTGGTCCTAAAAGCCCAAATATCTCACCGCTCTTAACATTAAATGAACAATCATCCACGGCAGTAAACTTACCAAACTTCTTTGTCAGGTGGTTTACCACTACGGTTCTATCACTTAAGGATGGTTTCATCTTGAAGCTCAAGTTCAACTTCCTCAATCCTATGTGCATGAGGAAGATATCCTCAACTGACAGCGGAACCTCAATTAAACTTACATCTAAGCCCTTGAAGTGCGATTTAACATCATTTGAATCGCTAACAAACCTCAGCGTATTTCCCTTCATCCTTGCAACCTTAAACAACTTAGATGCAACTGCATAGGCCTTTCCTACGTCTTTACCAAACACCTCAAAGGCATGAAATTTTTTCCTATCAAGCTCATCAGGTGAAAAGCTGTCAATGATTTTAGCGGACTTCATTATCGCAACTTTAGTCCCCATTTCGGCTTCATCAAGATAGGATGTTGAAACGATAACCGTAGCCTTATCCTCCTTGCTAAACCTGTATATGAGCTTCCATATCTCTTCCCTTGAAACTGGATCGATACCGGTCGTTGGTTCATCAAGCACGATAAGCTTTGGAACATGTATAAGCGAGCAGCATATACCTAACTTTTGAAGCATGCCACCCGAAAGCTTTGATGCCTGTCTATCCTTAAAGGGAAGAAGGTTGGTTGCAGAAAGTAGAAGCCTTTTCCTTTTTCTTAAAACATTCTTAGGGACAGCGAACAGGCCTGCAAAGAAGTCTATATTTTCCTCAATCGTTAACTTCCCATACAGGTTGCTGCCTAAGCCCTGTGGCATAAATGCTATTTTCCCCTTAACCTTCTCGGCATCCTTGTTTACATCAAAGCCGAAGACCTTAATAGTTCCGCTGTCAAACTTCAAAACACCTACAATCGACTTCAAAAGCGAGGACTTACCTGCACCATCGGGACCAGTTAAAACAAATACATCCCCATCATTAACGCTAAGAGACACATCATCAATGGCTAAAACCTTTCCCTTGAGATACGTTTTTCTGAGGTTCTCGACATTAATAACCTTCATCTTATGTCCTTGCAGTCAGATATCCTTCTGTAATAAGGAAGGAGACCACACTTGAATTTTAGCAGATATTGTTGTAGTATATGAATATGAAACTGTAAAGGACTCTTAAACTTGTCCTTAAACCTACCGAAGAGCAAAAGCAAATACTCCTTGAAACTATTGAACAGTATAAGTTTGCTTATAATCACACCTGTAAAGTTGGTTGGGAAAATGAACTCTGGAATGGAGTTGAACTCCACAAACTCACCTACTACCCGTTGAGAAAGAAACTTTCCCTCCCTTCTCAACTTATAATCTCTGCAAGGGTTATTGCTACTGAAAATCTCAAGTCTGCTATCAAAGGGAAAAGGAAAGGACTTAAAAGCAGGTGTCCTGAAAGCAACAACCCTGCTGTCCGCTATGACAAGCGTTCCTATACCGTCTGGTTTGATAGGAAGGAAGTTTCCCTTGCTACTGTTGAGGGAAGATTGAAGTTTAAGGTAAAGGTTCCTGACTACTTCAAGCGGTATCTCAATTGGAAACTTACCTCTGCTAACCTCAAGTATGATAAGAGACTTAAAAAGTTCTTCCTCAATGCTACTGTTGAAAAGGAATTCTCCGATGTAGAACCTGCCGACTTCTACGTTGGAGTTGACTTGGGGCTTCGTAAACTTGCTGTTGTATCTACTCCTGACGGAAAGATTAACAGGTTTTTTAACGGTGGACACGTAAGAGTTGTTTCTGAAAGGTATTGTGCACTTCGCAAAAGATTGCAGTCCAAAGACACTTCTTCTGCTAAGAGACACCTCAAGAAACTTTCGCAGAAGGAGAAACGGTTTCGAGCTTGCGTTAACCATAAGGTAGCTAGGGAAATAGTTAACCTTGTTCTTGCTGGTGGAGTAATCGTCCTTGAAAAGCTCAAAGGGATTAGGAAAAGGGTTAAGGTTAACAAGCAGAACAGACGCTGGTTGCAGAGTTGGAACTTTGCTCAACTTCAACACTTTATAGAGTATAAAGCACAAGCAAAGGGAATAAGAGTGGTCTATGTAGATGCAAGATATACCTCTCAAAAGTGTAGTAAATGCAGATACATTTCTCGTTCTAACCGAATTGACCAGTCTCACTTTGTCTGCAAACATTGTGGTTACTCCCTCAATGCTGACCTTAATGCCAGCAGGAACATAGTCAAGAACTATCTGGTTTCCCTCCAGAAGAGGGAAACTGGGACTGGAATTGGCATGTCCGTTCCAGTGGGCTGTTGTCAACCAGCCTAATGTAGCGGTGCTTAGCATCAGCTACAAACTCCTTCCATTAGGGAGGGGTAGTTGACGGCAAAATAATGTAGCCGTCGGCAGGCATGCCCGGCTTTAAAAAGTGCTTAGAATTTTTAACAAGCCTAAGTTTTACCTTGAAGACTTCCTTAACCCTTTCTTCCTTTGTTTGAACTTCCTTTGGTGTAAACTCTGCATTTGAAGCTATATACGAGACATAAGCTTTAAAGCGTTTATTTGGATAGGAATCAACGGTTATATATGCCTTTTGACCCAGATGAATAAGACCAAGCTTATCCTCAGGAATGTATCCCTCAAGGTAAAGGTTATCTAAGTTGTAAAGCGTAAAGAGCTTATAGCCTGAAGGCACAACATCTCCTACCTCAACGTACTTTTGCGTTACCGTTCCGTTTATAGGTGAAACAATGCTCATATCATCTATATAGGCTTTCACCTCATCAACGTATGCCCTTGCCATACTTGCCTTGTGCATGTAAGTCTTTAGCTCGAATTGCTTTGCAGTAAGTGCTTGCCTCAGACTGCTCAGCTCACTTTTAGTGGCCTCCACATCATTTTTGGCATTTCTTGCTAAATCCAACGATCTCCTTGCAGAGGACAGAGAAAGCTTAGCCTCTTTAACGTTTTCGCTTGCAATGTTTACGCTTTGCCTTGATACCTCAAAGGACGTCTTCATCGCATCAAACTTACGTTCAGCTATAACCCTTTTGGCATATAAGGCTTTAAACCTCTTAAAATCCTTAGAAACCCTCTCATAATCCGATACTGCCTTCTTGAGGTTGGATATCGATTGGTTGTACCTTGCCTCAGCAACGCCAAGGTTATCTGAAGCTATCTTTATCCTAAGGTTTACGGAATTTCTGAGTTCTTCAAGCTTTCTTTCCAATGATCTAACCTTATCAGCATAGACCTTAACCTCGGCTTTCCTAACCCCAATGGCGGAAAGTGTAGCCATGTAATCGGCTGTTGCCTGTTTTAACTTTGCATCTAACTCTTTTGAATCAAGAACCGCAAGGACTTCACCTTTCTTAACGTTATCACCTTCGTCACATAGAACCTTGATTACTCTTCCGGGAAACTTCGTGGCAACATCGTATTCATCCCCCTCTATCCTTCCATTTAGGTAGATGTTCCGATTGCCATTTGAGAAAATGCTACATGAGGATAGAAACAGAAAGAAAAAAGCCAAAAACCTAAGCATTGATTACCTCTCTATAGAATTTCTCATAGTTTCCTATAAAATGGCTAAGCCTAAACTTTTCAGAGATAGTAGTTGCAAGGGAAGACTTCCTTTCGTATAGTTCATCATCGCTTAACATGGAAAGTAAAGCCCTTGAAACGCTCTTTAACCTTGCATCACAGACAATTCCACCATTTGATACTACCTCCGGTGCAGCACCTTCGTTTACTGCAACAACTGGTAAGCCTGTCGCCATAGCTTCGGCAAAGACAAGCCCAAAGGTTTCGGTTTTCGACGGTAGGAAGAAAACATCACTTTTAAGGTAAACTTTAGTTAATTTAGCCCTTTCAATACGACCTAAAAATGAAACGTTAAGGTTAATCTTACGTGCAAGGTTCTCAAGACTTTTCCTCTGCCTTCCCTCACCAACAACGGTATAGGAAACGTCTGGTTTTTGTGAACTAACAAGGCGCATCACCTTTAAGGCAAACCTTAAATTCTTATCTGTATCCAACCTTGAAACGGTTAAGACCCTATTTCGGTGCTTTCTTAACCTTCTATGCGAGGATACAAAGAATTCATCGGGGATACCGTTGTATATTACTTTTGAAGGCAACCCATTGATATATCTCTCATATAAACCAAATTGGTACTTGGATACAAAGGCCATACCGTTCGAGTACTGTGCAAAAAAACCAACAAGTTTCTTTGCCAAATTTCCGTTATCGATTTTAACGCTATGCTTGGAAAGCTGTTTGGGTTCTATGTGTATCGTTCCAATAACCTTCTTCCTTAGAATTCTCGATGATAGAACCGCAATAAGTCCAGCTAAGAAAGGTTCATGGTAGTGAATGATATCCGGATTAAAATCCTTCAAACCTCTTATAACATCGATGTTTGGGAAAACCATCTCTGCATTTCTGTAAAATGGATAGGGAATACTTGGGAGAGTTAGAATCTTGCAACCCTCAACATTTGCATTCTTACCAGTTACAACCAAAACATCGTTTCCCTTATCCATAAGGCCCTTTACTAAATCAATTGCTACCCTTGTGCCTCCGCCAAGGTCTTCCCTGAAGCCGTCCGTGAACATGGCTATCTTCAAATTGATCCCCCAATGGCAAACTCAAGATCAGATAATGCTTTGTTGTAATTAGCAAGGGCAGACACCAAACTCTGCTTTGCGTTGAAGTAATAGGCTATCGCATCCGTTACATCTGTTGATGTCCCAACATGTTCCCTGTAACGCTCATTTGAATCGGATAACAGCTGCTTGGCTTCCTTGACCATAGCCCTTGCAGTTTCTACCTGACTCTCAGCTACCTTAAAGTCATAGTAGGATGAAAGCACTTGAAGCTTCACTGCATCCTTAAGTTTCTTAAGGTTTGCCCTCGCGGATAGAAGTCTTGATCTTGATTCTTCAACCTTCCAAAATCTCTGAAACCCTTCAAATATGGGGAAGCTTATGCCAACAGCGGCAGTTTTTGAGTGGAAATTTCCGTTTAGTGGATATTGATTCGTTCTGTCATAGGAAAATGAAGCTTCCACATGCGGAAGGAATTGTGAATACGAGAGCTTTACGCCATACCTACCTTCATCGCAACCGAGCCTTGCAGCCGTCAAAATTGGCCTTCTTTCAAAAGCCGTTCTTAAAAGCTCCTTTTCCGATAGTCTTACCCTCTTAAATGTTAGATTATCACCATTTGGATTAACACTAACACCAACATCCTTTCTTAGCTTTTCGAGACTAACATTGTAAGCACCTTTAGCTCTTTCAAGGTTTTCCTCTGCCTGCCTTAGCTTAACTTGTGCCTCCAAAAGGTCTCTTCTTGGGACTATTCCCTGGTTAAAGAAAGCTAAAGTATCCTCAAGGTGACTCTTGGCAGATTGAACGTATTCCTCAGCAACCTTCACGCTAATTCTCGACCTTAAAAAGAAGTAGTAATCATCCTTTATGGTGTTAACAACCCCATTCAGCTCTTCTAAAAGCTCATAGTAAGAGGCTTTCTTAATGGCATGCTTTGCCTTTGCTCTGTAGTAAAGATAACCACCTGTAAATATCGGCTGTTTAACCTGAAGGCTAAGGTCATAGTACTTTCTCCTCGTCAAATCAAAGTTCATAGGCCTTGGCATACCCGGAATTGAAAATGAGAACGAAGGGGATTTTGAAATATCTACGCTTGAATACGAAATTGAGGCTTTCGGGAAGAAATCGGATATAGCTTCCCTATATTCATAATTAGATATCTTCATCCTTTGCCTGTAAACCTTTAATTCCGGGTTGTTCTCGATGCCCAACCTTATGATATCCTTGAGATTCCCTGCGCTTGCCGAGGCAGTTAAGATTAGAAGAATAACTAAAACTTTTTTCACTTTCCCTCCTTTATTAAAACGGCAAATCCCAATGAAATAATGCCACAAAGTGTTGCAAAGAAAAATCCATCGGAAAACGCATGCCAATAGGCGTGCTGGTTGTAGAGCATGGAAACTACATACCTGTAATTCAACCCGAGAAGTGAATCCTGCACTGACCTTAGGAAATGTAGGTATGTTTTAAGGTTCAATGAGAAGTAGGTAAACTGTGGCTGTACAGGCGAAACGATGTCCGAAATCCTTTCAAGGTGCAATGCTGTTCTGTTTATCAAGATATAAGTTGTTATCGTTGTTCCAACACTTCCAAATACAAGTCTCAATAAGTTCTGAAGTGCCGAAGCATGTCTCAGCATTTCTCCCTTAAAGTTTCCAAGCGATATCTGAGAAAGAGCGGGAAAGAACATGCCCATACCAAATCCCCATGGCAGAAGCTGAAGTATTATCCTATGCTTTCCCATATCAAGGTCAAGCTTCTGCTGAAGGTAAGTACCGAATATAAATATAGATATGCCGATGAGTATGGATGTCTTCTTCGATATTACCTTTTTATCCATTAGAATTCCAGATAAAACGCCTACAATACCCGTTAACATGGCTGGATAGAAGAGTATCTCACCGGCATTTATTGTCTGAAATCCCCTTAACCTCTCAAGGAACATTGGTAAGAGAAAATAGGATGCGTAGGTACCCATACCAAAAAGCGAAAGCGTAATAACGGGATACCTAAAAAATTTGAATCTAAAAAGCCTTAAATCCAAAAGTGGATGCTTCACCATAAGCTCTCTGTAGATAAACAGAACCGTTGAAACGATGAAGACGTAAAAGAGTACAACTATTCTTGGATCGTGCCATCCCCAATCGTTTCCCTTGCTCAAAGCCGTTATGAGGCTTGAAAGCGAAATGACTAAAAGCCCAAAACCAAGTGTATCGAATGGATTTACCTTGGTTTCCCTTTCATTTTTCATAAGCAAAAGCATCAGGTAAACCACGAGTATACCCGGAATTACGTTGACGTAGAATATTGACCTCCACCCAAAGTGCTCTGTTAGATAACCTCCAAGTGTTGGACCCATTGCCGGGCCAAAGGTAGCCCCAAGGCCAAACAAACCCATTGCCAATCCCCTTTTCTCAGGTGGATAGATCTCGAATAGCAGAACCATAGCTGTAGGTATCGCAAGGCCTTCACCGATACCCTGGAGTATCCTTGAAACCACCATGAATGAAAGATTCGGTGCCATACCACAGATCGTACTCATAAGTGTAAACAAACCTATTCCAAGCACATAGGTATTTCTATGACCTATCCTTCCACCCAAGTATCCTACGGTAGGCATGGCAATGGCTGAAGCTATCATATATGACGTAATGACCCACTGTATGTCATCTTCCTTTACATCAAAGGCTGCCATCATGTGTGGAAGTGCGATATCAACGATCGTGGTATCCAACAACGTCATGAACATACCGGCAACGATCAAAATCGAAACTACGTGTATGTTCTTCATCTCTTCCTTTTGATGTAGACGGTTACGTTTGTGCCTACCTTCATACAGGAAATAGGGATGTTGCTCAACTTGATCTTCACAGGAACCCTCTGCGTTACCTTTGTATACTCACCCTGAGTTGTATCCCTTGGTATAAGTGCAAACTCCGAACCCGACGAAGTGCCTATTGCATAGACGCGCCCATCAAAGGTTCTGCCACCGCAGACATCCAGCTTCACCTTTGCCTTTGAACCCAAATTTATGTCGTTTACCTTATCATCCTCAATCCAGGCAACAACATATACGCTCTTTGGGTTATAGACGGAATAAACTGGAAGTCCCGGAGAAACGAAGTCCCCCTTCTCCGACCATCTTCTTGCTATGAATCCGGATATCGGCGATCCTACAAGCGTACGGTTTAAAAGTATCTCTGCTTTTTTTAACTTGGATCCAAGTGAATCAATGCCAAACCTAATGCTTTTAATGTTTCTATTTAGTTCTTGAAGCTTTCTCATCTCAGCCTTAGAGATCAAAACTTGCGATCTGGCCATTGACAGTTCTATACTTGCAGAATCTATCTCATCATCAATCATGCCAACCTTTTCCCTTAAAACCTCGGCCTTTTTCAAATCCTGCTTTGCCTTGTTGAGGTTAGAAATAGCATAGCTGTACCTGTAAACTGCGTCCTTATAGGCGGTTTCCATGTCTTCCAAACGTTCCTTTGATATAACCCTCTTCCTATAGAGGTTTCTGTATCTTCTGTATTCATTCTGATAGTGGATGAGATTTTGCCTTGCAAAATCGACGGCTTTTTGACTGGATTTCAAAAAGCTCTTGGCATTGCTCAAAGTAGTAAGGTAATCAACGTTTACCATCTTCCTCTGTTTTTCAAGCTCATCTATCCTGTGCTTTAACTGATCAACTTTCTCATTGCTTATCCTATAATTCTGCAACAGCTGAACCTTCAGCCTTTTTCTTTGAACAATCAAGGTTTTCAATTTCTCTTCTTGTGATTCAAGCTGTTTTTTAAGGGATTCAACATCAGCTTTATACAAAGCATCGTTAACCTTGAAAAGCGGTTCTCCTTTTTTAACGGCATCGAACTCATTCTTGAAAAGCCTAATTATTTTCCCAGAAACATCTTCGGTTGAAACGGAAACCATATCAGCTTTTAGGAAGGCATCATCTGAGATGACATACCTATGCCTTTGATAGAAGAAAAAAGCAATGTAAAGCGTTGCAATGGCCATCACAAGGATACCGGACAATCTTAAGAACTTCTTACCCATCCTTCCTCCGAATAATGAATCATTGTTCACATTGTATAAAATACAAACTTAACTTTCAACCCCCAAAGCCTCCAACAACGCCTCGGCTTTGTGCATCGTTTCCCTGTATTCCCTTTCGGGTTTCGAATCCCACACTACCCCGGCACCTACCTGTATGAACCCTGCGTTTTTCTTCATTAGAAGCGTTCTTATAACAATGTTCAAATCCATTGTATCATTGAAACCTATATAGCCAACAGAACCTGTGTATAAAGCCCTCTTAGTTGGTTCAAGCCTTGAGATTATCCTCATCGTTTCTACCTTTGGTGCTCCTGTGATGGTTCCACCGGGAAACATGGCCTTTATAAGATCTATGGAATCAAATTTCTCATCCAACCTTCCCCTAACATTTGAAACGATGTGCATCACGTGAGAGTAATCTTCCCTCACCATCAGTTCGTTAACGTGAACGCTTCCATAACTGCAGACTCTTCCAAGATCATTTCTTTCAAGATCAACCAGCATAACATGTTCAGCGCGCTCCTTTTCCGAAAGGAAAAGCTCCTTTTTGAACTTTAAATCCTCAAGTTCATCCCTTCCCCTTCTTCTCGTTCCAGCTATAGGCCTCGTTTCAACTACCCTTCCTACCCTTTTTAAGAGCCTTTCCGGTGAGCATGAAACGGCTTTAAATCCTCCTAAATCCATGTAAAACGAAAATGGTGATGGGTTAATACGCCTGAGCTTATCGTACATCAACAGAGAACTCCCCTCAACTTCAAGGTCTATTCTCTGAGAAAGGTTAACCTGAAATGTATCACCCTTTTCAATATGCTCCTTTACATTTTCTACGGCATGGAGGAAGTAGTCCTTTTCCATGTTGAATCCCTTAAGCTTTACCTTAAACGAATTCTTAAGTTCCCTAAAGGAAAAATCCAACCTCGTATTCGATAGCGAAACTACGTGAAGCTTTTTCCTCAGGTTGTCGAATATCAAGGTTATCTTCGGAAGAAAGAAATGAACATCCGGCATTCCAATGTCATCAACCTGCTTGGATTCTATGTTTTCTATGAACCTGTTTGCATCGTACGAGATGTAACCGTATATACCGAACGGAAGATTTTCCAACCTGTACCTTGATGAAAGTTCGTTGAAGAAAGTCCTAAGTTTCTCAAATACATCTTCATCATCCTTTAAAGCTAATTCCTGTACAATTCCAACGGCGATTATCGAGTACATACCCCTGCCGCACGAGTCGAGGAAAAGCTTGACAGGATAGCCATTAAGCTTTAACCTTTTAAAGGCTAAATACGGGTCAATGTATGGTATTTGGCTTACGTTCAAGCTTCCTCCGACAAAACGCTTAAATTAAATTTAAACAATTCCTTAAAAGGGTTATAATTTAAACTGAAGGAGAAAAAAATGGGAATGACGATCACGGAAAAGATACTTGCTGCACATGCATCAAAGAACGAGGTGCATCCCGGCGAACTTATCACATGCAAGGTTGATATTGCACTTGCCAACGATATAACAGCGCCAATAGCCATAAAGGAATTTGAAAGGATAGGTGCTAAGGATGTCTGGGATAAAAACAAGATCGCGCTTGTGCCTGATCACTTTACACCTGCAAAGGACATAAAGGCAGCTGAACAGGTGAAGATGATGAGGAAATTCGCAAGGAAATACAAGATAAAGCACTTTTGGGAGGAAGGAAGGGTAGGTATCGAACATGCGCTTTTACCTGAGCAAGGCGTGGTAGTTCCCGGAGATGTGGTTATAGGTGCCGATTCACATACATGCACGTACGGAGCTATAGGTGCATTTTCCACAGGAGTTGGTTCAACGGACATGGCATATGCATGGCTAACAGGCGAGATCTGGTTCAAGGTTCCGGAACAGATGAAGTTCATATTCCATGGGAAAAGACAGAAATGGGTCGGTGGAAAGGACTTAATACTTTACCTGATAGGCATGATAGGGGTTGACGGCGCGCTTTACAAAACGATTGAGCTGACCGGCGAAACGATACGGGAACTTCCCATGGATGATAGGTTTACCATGTGCAACATGGCCATAGAGTGCGGGGCAAAGAACGGCATAATAGAACCTGATGAAAAGACAATTGAGTACGAAAGAGGCAGGGCAGAAAGACCCTACAAGGTATACAAAAGCGACGATGATGCAAACTACAGCGAGGTTTACGAAATAGATACATCCAAGATAGAACCGCAGGTTGCATTTCCTTCGCTACCATCAAATACAAGGCCAGTTACCGAGGCAACGGATGTAGCAATTGATCAATCCGTTATTGGCTCATGCACAAACGGAAGGATAAGCGATTTAAGAATAGCAGCGGGAATATTGAAGGGGAAAAAGGTAAACGAAAACGTAAGGTGTATCGTTATACCAGCCACACAGAAGATATACAAACAAGCGGTTGATGAAGGTCTTGTAGATATCTTTATAGATGCAGGATGCGCTGTCTCTACGCCAACATGCGGACCATGCTTGGGTGGACATATGGGCGTTTTAGCAAAGGGGGAAAGGGCTATTTCCACAACAAACAGGAACTTCGTTGGAAGGATGGGTGATCCTGAAAGCGAAATTTATCTTTCAAGTCCAGCCGTAGCTGCTGCATCTGCCATAATGGGAAGAATTGCGCATCCGGATGAGATTAAGTGAAGATAGCGATAACAGGGACACCCGGGGTTGGGAAAAGCACGGTTGCAAAGCTTTTGGTAAGTGCCCTTCCCCTGCCCTTATTTGATATATCAAGGTTGGTCAAGGAAAGGGAGCTATACACAGGTCTTGATAAAAGGAGAAATACATACATTGTTGATGAGGAAAAACTTTTAGACTTCCTTAAGAATAAGGAAAACTTTATAGCTGAAGGTCTTGCTGCATACATCATCCCGTCTGATTACCTTGTAATACTGAGGTTAAACCCAGATGAGGTTGCAAAAAGATTGAGCAAGAGAAACTATACAAGTGAAAAGGTGAATGAAAACGTTGAAGCTGAAAGGTTAGCCATAATAGCTACGGATGCCATGAACCTCGGAAGATACAAACATATCATCCATATGGATACAACAGGTAAAAAACCTGAGGAAATTGCCAAGGGAATCCTTAAGTTAATTGAGAACAAGGAAGACCTAATCGAAAATGTGGACTACCTTTAGGAAAGAACCTTTACCGGCAATTTATACCTATTAAGTGCATCGCTTAAAACTCCTTCAATGCTTTCGGTGGATGCTTTACTAAAATCAACAAGCCAGAATTCCAGTTCTGTCATCTTTAAAAGCCTGAAACATCCTAACTTGGAGAAACGATTAGACAAAAACTTGATGAATTCCTTTGCTTCATAATCAGTTATGGGTTTTTCAAATACCAACTTAAAAAGCCTGAAGCCTCCAAGTTCCTTGCAGTTTCCAATTAAGATGTTCTGCCATGAGAACAGCCTTCTCTTAACATCAAGTTCATTGGAAAACGGAAATTTGCATGAAAACCTTGGGATTTCCTCAAGCTTCGATAACATTCTTAAGGCTACACTTAAAACATCAGGATCAAATAGTCTCCTGTCCCTATTCAGGATATTCACCGCCTCACTGATGGTAAAAGCCTCTCTATATACCCTTTTTGATGTCAAGGCATCAAACACATCAGCTACTGCAACGATT
>CAZXGR010000025.1:0-14355 GCA_964640245.1 uncultured bacterium
GGGTCAGAGTAAAAGGCAGCTGAATCTATCGTGTATCCATTGTGTGCCTCATCCTGTGTTAATTTAGGAGGAAATCCCATGGAGATTTCAACTACGTTTCCACTTGGATCCTTCTTCTCAAATATAAATACCCTAGGATTTGCAGGCGTTGGATTGTCAGCTGTCCACATACCATTATTCACAGATTTACCCTGACTTCTGTCCGCATGGCACAGGAAACAGTCAGTATCAAGAACACCGGACTTTCTCCAGTTGAACTTATGAGGTTTTCCTATGAACCCACGAGCTAGCTCATCTTGGGAATAGGCAAAGTTATCGCCGTCAACCTGATCATCGGTATAGTTGTTTGTTGAAAACCAACCCGTTCCATCTGTAGCATTGTTCCATGTTTCAGCCTCATCATGCCTCTTGCCTGAATCCCTGTCAAACTCAAGGATACCTCCTGAGTGGCATGCAGCACAGGTATAGATCTTATCTGCTGTACCCATATCCATGCTATAAGCAGTATTTCCACGAAAATCGGTTCCATTGTTGATATCCGGCGCAAGTCCCGGATCTTCAGCTGGGTTCTTTGCCGCCAACTGGCGGTATGAAGGTGGTCACCATGCACCGTCATCGCCCAACGAGCGCAAGAACTTCCTGTAATCCTCACCTTTCTTGACCCTTTCAGCACCAAATTCATCTGACATCTCATCCCATCCACGGCCTACGTGATAGGATGCATCGATTGGTCCGGGCGAGTGAACGCCACCGGTTACGTCACCGGTTACCTTGCTGTGGCATGCACCGCAGGTTGTTTCCCAACTTACCGGATTGCCTTCACAGTAAGTTTTACCTCCCAATGTCACATTATCAGAACAGTTCAGCAATATTGGGTTAGCGCTGATGTCCTTCAACGGAACAGCTGGGTGGGAAAAAGCCGGTGAAGCAGCTAAGACAGCGCCAAGAATGGAAGCTGTTGTAAGAGTGAGACTTTGCCTTAAATGTCCCCTTGCCATTTCTACCCCCTTAAAAGTTTAGATATTATTATATCATCCTATTTAGAAAATGGGGGGTATTAGTAATACCTAATTATTCTTAGGCTTAACTACCCTTAAATGAAGCTCTCTTAACTGCTGGCTGTTGACCTCATCCGGTGCACCTGTTAAAGGACACTGCCCTTTTTGGGTCTTTGGAAATGCTATGACATCCCTTATGGATTCCTCATTTCTCATCATGGCACATAGCCTATCAATACCGAACGCCATACCTCCGTGAGGCGGTGCACCGTACTTTAATGCCCTTAATAAAAACCCAAACCTCTCCTGCGCCTGTGTATCCGAAAGGCCTATAGCCTTAAATACCTTTTCTTGAACATCTTCCCTGTGGATACGAATACTGCCTCCACCAATTTCAACACCGTTTAGAACCATGTCGTAAGCTCTTGCCCTTACATTTGATGGATTGGTTTTTAAAAGCCCTATATCTGATTCCTTTGGGCTCGTGAATGGATGGTGCAAAGCCTGATACCTATTTTCCTCATCGTTCCATTCAAACATTGGAAAATCTACTACCCACAGAAGATTAAATTTATCATTATCAATTAAACCGGATATCTCTGCGAGCTTAAGCCTTAAATGTGCAAGCGATGCATTTACAACATCCGGAGTATCTGCTACAAAGAAAAGTATATCGCCAACCTTTGCATTCAGCTTCTCAAGGATAAGCTTCATCTCGCCTTCCGTAAAGTACTTCACAATCGGCGACTGCAAGCCATTGGACGTTACCTTTATCCACGCAAGCCCCTTTGCACCATATATACCTGCAAACTTCGTTAATTCATCTATCTCCTTCCTTGAAAGGCCTGCACCTCCAACATAGTTAACGGCCTTAACGATTCCACCGCTTTCCGCAACACTCCTAAATACCTTAAAGTTAGAGCCCTTAGCAATATCTGTAATATCCTTAAGCTCCAAGCCAAAACGTGTATCTGGCTTGTCTATTCCAAACTTATCCATGGCTTCATCATAGGTCATAATAGGAATATCGCCTACATCAACTGATAGGAGTTTTTTAAAAGCCCTTCGTATAAAATCTTCGGCAATATTCATCACATCATGCTCATCAACAAATGACATTTCAAAGTCAAGTTGTGTAAACTCCGGCTGCCTATCGGCCCTTAGATCCTCATCCCTAAAGCACCTAACAATTTGGTAGTACCTATCAAAACCTGAAACCATAAGTATCTGCTTAAAAAGCTGCGGCGACTGTGGAAGAGCGTAGAACTTGCCAGGATAGATCCTGCTTGGGACAAGGAAATCCCTTGCACCCTCAGGCGTACTTTTTGTAAGAAAAGGAGTCTCAACCTCAACGAAACCCTTATCGTTAAAGCTATTTCTCGCTACATGGCAAAGTTTATGCCTAAAGACCAAGTTATCCATCATCTTCTTTCTTCTCAAGTCTAAGAACCTGTACTCAAGCCTAACATCCTCACCAACGTTTACGTTATCATCAATGGGAAACGGCAACGGAAGTGACTTGTTAAGCACCTTTAGATCATCTACGTAAACCTCAATTGCGCCGGTTTTTAGCTGAAGGTTCTCGGTTCCCTTCGGCCTCATGCCCACATTTCCCTCAACAGCTATAACGTACTCATCCCTAAGCTTCTTGGCATTTTCCATTAAGGCTTTGCAGAACTTAGGATTAAAGACAACTTGAACCTTTCCCGTTCTATCCCTTAGGTCAACAAATATAACGCCTCCGTGGTCCCTCGTTGAGCCAACCCAACCAGCAAGCCTAACGGTTTTTCCAACATCGCTTTCGGAAACCTCTCCACAGTACATCGTTCTCTTAAAATCTCCAAGATTATCAAGCATAAAGATCCCCTTTTAATAAAGTGAATTGGAATTATACAGCTAAAAGTTTAGTTAGTATGCTTTTAACCTTTTCATCGTCAATGTAAGCATCAAAATTGCATAATCCTGAATCCTTTAACTTGATCTTATCCTTACCATCAAAACCTATAGAATAAGGAGTAAATACACCATTCTCCATTGCCCTTAAGGCAAGCATTGCAAGCTTCAAGCTCCTTCCTATGGAATTCTTATCCCCATGAAAACTGTACATATAGTTATCGTTAAAGGCAGATGCCTTTGGAACGCTTACAAATGAAAACGCAAGCTTGGAATACAGCCCATCCTTGTAAGCCTTAAGAACATCCCTGTTCAAAAGTGAAAGGCCGTAAAGGATAACCTGAATGGATTTGGGATTTCCTGGAGCATAGTTGCTTTTGCCATTCTTATACTTTACGCTTGAACGTTTAAAGTCAACTATTTTATAGCCACCATCATTCTTTAAAATCCAATCTGCCCTACCGCTAAGCTTTCTACCGCATAGTTTTATATCGAGTTTCTTCTCTACCTCAAAGTTACCGTTCACAAGCTCGCTTTTTTTGAGAATATTGATAAAGTTCCTTGCATTTTCCCTAATAACACCCTTGAGAAGTAAAATTTTCCTTCTATCATCCGGTTTCAGCGAACCCGATACCCCATTTACTATCATCTCAAACTCATCATCATTAAATGGGGACCTGCAAAACCTCTCGATGCACTTATGATAGATTTGGCCTTCTGCAGCAGCCAAACTTGGCCCTTCTTTATAGCTCAAAATCCTAGAAAACAAAACATTGGTAGGGCATGTAAGGTAAGAAATGATATCCGTTACGGATAGATCACCAATGTACCTCTTAGGTATTTCCTTATCTATAATGAAATTATAGTCGTTCTCACCCGACAGTCTTCTGCGACATGCATCAATTCCCTTTTCAAATAATGCATTTGGTTTCCTCAAACCCCTATCCACCTCATAGGCAGATACACTTCCGGGCATGAAAAGGGACTCTTCGAAGTGCTTTTGAGTTTTTACTTCCTCTATCCTACTTACGAATATAGATTTCCCCTTTAACCTGTTATATGTAAGGAAAAGCTTTTCCGTCGGTTGGGATATTAGGTTGTAAAACGTTAAAAACTCATACTTGATGAGTCTTTCCCTTTCTGGCAGTACCTGATCGATCAACGAACATGAAAATGCCTCATTCACAGACCTTCTCTCATCATAGGAAAAGTCTGGGTCAAATGGAAATGACCTTGGATAAACAAAGTTGGTTGTATCATGTACAAACAAAACCTTCGGGAAAATGGATGAAACCGTTTCAGGCGAACCAATATGAACACCGTAGGAATCGGAATTATCAAGCCTAAAGTACCTATCTTTTAGAAGTTCTGACAATGTCTGATAAGCTTCGGCACTTGAAATTTTCGAGTCACCGAACAGGCGCTCAAAAGCAACCAATTCATTATAAAAGGCCTTAAACTCGTTTAAAGCCTCTGCCTCATTAAATTCGCTTTTCTCATAAACCTTTAAGGCAAAAGCTACCCATTCAGAAAGTCTCAGGTAATCCGGGACATCAACCTCTACACCCTTTAAGACAGATGGGCTGTTTAAAAGTAGCATCAGGAAGTTTCTCACAAACGGGCTTGCAGTCATGGGAATACCCCTTGTTTGGAGCCTTACAGGAATACCCATTGCTGAAAATATCCTGTAGAAAAGGAGTTCCTTTCCATCGAGGCTTCTTCCCGTAACTGCTATTTCGTGTGGCATATAGCCATCATCCAATAACGCCCTAATAGAAGTGGCAATGAACCTTATATCCTCATCTGGTGTATCAAAACTGTTGACGTAAACGTCGGTTGAACTCTTAATTGAATCAACCTTTAGATCAAGGGACCTTGCAATAGGGTTTAACTTAAAGGTTTTAATCCTAAAATCAGGTACTATAGACTCATTGGATTTCCTTAAATCGTCAAAGAAAAAGTTGCCCAGTTCAGGTAAAAAAACATCCACATCCTTTGCCTTATTCCTTAAAAACCTCTTGTAGAGCGGATAGATGATTGTAGGCATAAATAGGACTATGTTTTTATTATCAAGCGGATAATTAGTCGCTGTTTCAAGAAGGCCTGCAAGGTCATGAAGCTTTATAAGTTTTTTAAACTCATTGTACCTTTTCATAACCATCAGCGAAGCTTCAAGTTTTCCCCTTAACTTCTTGTCCTTTACATTTTTAAGCCTCGATTCAAACTCATTGCCAGAAAACTTAAGCCTTATATCATCAAACCTCTTGGTTATAAGCCTTGCATAACTTATATCATGCCTTCCATAGAGTTCGTCAAGTGCCTTCTGAATTAAAAGCACCTTAAGCTGTGGTGAAAGCAGATTTGATGGCATAAGATTTTCGTTTAGGATGTTTATGGCCAGTTCCTGGTAATTTGAAACCCTTTTACCTATGATAGAGGGGGTCTTAGTGGTAAGCTTGAAATCCAAAAAGGCACCAAACTTTCTAACCAAGAACAGGCTACTATCAGTATCAAGTTCGCCAAGGGTTTTAGATAACATTTTTCCTCTTATCCCTTGCTAACTTAAAGAACTCCTCAATACCCTCCTTATCGCCTGCCTCTATAAGGCTTTCAATTCTCTCAATGGAACCTTTGAATGCCCTAATGGCAGAAAGGATATTTTCCCTATTCTCAAGGCATATATCACGCCACATGACGGGGTCACTCATCGCAATTCTGGTAAAATCCCTGAAACCCCCACCGGTAAACTGAAAAAGATTTACGTTTAGGTTATTAGAAAGATGGGAAACGGCATCAACTACAGAATATGCAACGATATGCGGCAAGTGGCTAACCGACGCAAATACCTCATCGTGGAGGTAAGGATCAAGCTTGACGATCTTTGCCCCAAGTTTTTCCCATAAATTAGAAACCTTCTGTACAGCAAGGCTACTTGTATTCTTCGTTGGTGTAACTATCAACTTTGCACCAATGAAAAGATCGCTTATGGCATTCGAAACGCCAGATTTCTCAGTTCCTGCAATGGGATGAGTACCAACAAAATAGGCAGAATCACCCAAAAGCCTTTCGCACATATAGACAAGTTTTCCCTTAACGCTTCCAATGTCCATCACTATGGGATTATGCAAGAGGTAGGGCTGTATACCTTTAACAACCTTTTCGTATGCACCTACAGGAACAGCTATAACTACAAGATCTGAACCTGCCACAAGGGAATACCTCTTACTTCCTTGGTCTATAATTTGAAGCTCGAGGCCTGTTTCTATCGACTTTACACTAACATCAATAGCCCTTATCTTTCCAGTAAAGCCCGCATCCCTTAAGCTCATGGCAAACGAACCACCCATTAAGCCAAGGCCGATTATGCATACGTCACTAAATCCCCAGTCCAAGTTATCCCCTTAACAGTATAGATTTAACCTTACATGAGTTCTCGAGAATGGATGTAAACTTTAGGGCTTCTTCAGGGCTACTTCCAACGGCAAAAGGCCCATGGGATTTAACTACAACAATTCTTGATGCTTCTAAAAGCCCCGGTATGGTTTTTGCAACCTCATTGGATGAAATGGTTTTAGGCACTGAAAGTACGGGAACTCTGCCTAAAACATACTTACCCTCAGAATCAACAGGGATAATGTATCCATCCTCAATCATAGACATTGCTATCGTGTATGGAGAGTGAACGTGCAGAACGGAGCTAACCGATGGTAGGCTCTGGTATATTGCCCTATGAACCTTCAGTTCAACGGAGGCAAGCTTATCAAGCTTCGGATTTTCCTTAACGGTTGTTGTTACAAAATCATCCTCCGCTAAAAATCCCATCATGGAACCGCTTTTCTTGATAAGTATATAGTCATTGTACCTTACGCTTATATTACCACCATGCGTATCAGTTAAACCGGATTGAAAGGCAATTCTTCCAATATGCATCATCTCCGATCTAAGACGTTGAACCTCGTCAATCATACAATTAGCTCCAAAACCCTTGAATTTCCAAAATTCTTGAATTTTACCCTTAATTATAGTAGCTTTACGATACACTTCCAAGCAGTTAGAGGTTAAAGTGAAAATCTATAGGGCTGAAGTCAATAGCTGGTATATAGAAAGGATAACATCCTTCTTGGCTGGATTTTTTGTATTTTCCAGCATAGTAGCGGGCCTATGGTTCAACAATATCTGCCTGCTTTACTTTGCTGCATTCGTGGGTTTCATGCTTATGCTATATGCCTTAACGGGAATATGCCCATCGGCCATCGTACTTCACACATTGGGTGTGCCGTCACTTCTTGAGAAACATCAAAACCATAAACCTTGACAATCCGAAAGCTGAGGTATAATTTTCACGGAACCGGAGGGGTGGCTGAGTCCGGTCGAAAGCGGGTGACCTGAAATCATCTGAGGACCATTAAGGCCCTCCGGGGGTTCAAATCCCTCCCCCTCCGCCAAGGCGGGCCGCTGGCTCAATTGGTAGAGCAGTGGACTCTTAATCCACCGGTTCCAGGTTCGAGTCCTGGGCGGCTCACCATTTTGGAGAGGTGGCCGAGCGGCTTAAGGCGCTCCCCTGCTAAGGGAGTGTACCCCAAAAGGGTATCGCGGGTTCAAATCCCGCCCTCTCCGCCATCTTTCATCTTTATCCCTAAATCTTTTGAAATTTCCCTGGTTGACATCCAAAAAATTTTGCTTATCTTGATAGTTAGCACTCATACAAGGTGAGTGCTAAAACCCAAATAAAAGGAGGAAGGAATGAAGATCGAACCACTCTATGATAGGGTAGTGGTAAAGAAAGTAGAACAAGAGCAAAAGACACCTGGAGGGATAATTCTTCCAGACACTGCAAAGGAAGAACCTCAGATAGGTGAGGTAGTTGCTGTTGGTGAAGGTAAACCCCTTGAAAATGGCCAAGTAAGGCCTATGCAGGTTAAGAAAGGTGACAAGGTTATCTACAGTAAGTATGCAGGGAACGAAGTTGAATTAGATGGTGAAAAATACTTGATCGTCAAGGAAGAAGACATCTTAGCAAAAATAAAATAATAAAAGGAGGTAGAAATGGCAGCAAAGGAAATAGTATTCTCGGATGAAGCAAGGCAAAAAATCAAGCTGGGAGTCGATAAGTTGGCCAATGCAGTAAAGGCCACAATGGGTCCAGGTGGAAGAAACGTAGTAATCGAAAGGAAATTTGGTTCACCACTTGTAACAAAGGACGGCGTAACCGTAGCTAAGGAAGTAGAGGTAAAGGATGCCGTTGAAAATCTTGGGGCGCAGCTTGTAAAGGAAGTAGCTCAAAAGACTGCCGATAAAGCAGGTGATGGCACAACTACAGCAACGGTTTTAGCACAGGCTATCTATAATGCAGGCTTGAAGTTTATAGCAGCAGGCGATAACGCTATAGAGCTTAAAAGAGGTGTAGACCAAGCTGTTAATAAGATAGTTGAAAAGCTAAAGGTATCGTCAAAGCCTGTAGAAACGAAAGAAAGGATTGCACAAATAGCAACTGTCTCTGCTAATTATGACAAGGAAGTAGGTGATTTAATCGCAGAGGCCATGGACAAGGTAGGTAAGGAAGGCGTTATAACCGTTGAAGAAGCTAAAGGATTGGAAACAACATTAGATGTCGTTGAAGGAATGCAATTTGATAGAGGTTATCTATCTCCATATTTTGTAACTGATCCTGAAAGGATGGAAGCAATTCTTGAAAACCCATACATACTTATTTATGGAAAGAAAATATCAAACATAAAGGAACTATTACCTATCCTTGAAGCAGTTGCAAGGGAAGGGAAACCATTGCTAATCATATCTGAAGATACCGAGGGCGAAGCACTTGCAACTTTGGTTGTTAACAAGTTGCGTGGAACCCTTCAAGTATGTGCCGTAAAAGCACCTGGATTTGGTGAAAGAAGAAAGGCAATGCTGCAGGATATAGCAGCCCTTACAGGTGGAAAGGCTATTCTTGAAGAATTGGGCATCAAGCTCGAAAACGTAACCTTAGACATGTTAGGTAAGGCTGATAAAGTTGTAGTAGATAAGGAACATACAACGATCGTTGGTGGAAAGGGAAAACCAAAGGATATCAAAGCCCGTATAGACCAAATTAAGGTAGAACTGTCAAAGGCAACATCGGAATATGACAAGGAAAAGTTACAGGAAAGGCTTGCAAAGCTTGCAGGTGGCGTAGCAATAGTTAAGGTTGGAGCTGCAACGGAAGCTGAACTTAAGGAAAAGAAGGCAAGGGTTGATGATGCACTTCATGCAACAAAAGCAGCAGTAGAAGAAGGAATTGTACCTGGTGGAGGAACTGCATTACTATTTGCTTCAGAGGAATTAGGTAAATTAGTTGAGGAATTTGACGAAAACGGCGAACTAAGCAAGAAACACGGAGTCGAAATAGTTAGGAAGGCAGTAGAAATTCCACTCGAAACGATAGCTGACAATGCTGGTTATGCTGGTGAAGTTATAGTGGAAAAGACAAAGGAATTAATTAAGCAAAAAGGCTTGAACTACGGATTTAATGCAAGAAATGGAAAATTTGAGGACCTTGCAGCAATGGGTGTAATTGACCCAGCTAAGGTAGAAAGGGTAGCACTTCAAAATGCTGCATCAGTAGCAAGCTTATTACTAACAACGGAAGCTACAATAACAGAAATTCCTGAAAAGGAATCCCCGAAACCAGCACCACAAATGCCACAGTACTAAAATTAAAGGCGGGCCTTCAAGGTCCGCCCTATTCTTTTAATGGCTTAGGAAAACCTGGAAGCAACTTCCCATTAAACATAGAGATGACCTTTTCTATCTTCTGACGTGATTCATCGGAAACCTTAAAATTTTTAGTTTTTTCTTCCTTTACATCCAAAATTTTAACTGGTTTGCCATATAAATCCTCAATCTTAGACTTATATTCAATTAGGCGATCAAACGCCAAACGATTCTTTGGTTGAATTTCAATAAACTTGCCATTATCCCGTTTACTATCCATGTAAATCTCAGGGTTGAATTCGCCCTTTGCTAATTTTTTTTTACCTAATTGGCTGAAATTTAAATTAGAGATCTTTTCTACCTCGCTAAAATATGAAAGTCTGTATAGGCAGAAAAACAAAGCTATAAAGGGTTCTGGGTGTGATTGCACAGTTTTAAAACAATCGGATATTATTTTAAAGGCAGCCATAAGTGACTCATCGGAAAACTTTGATTCCTTACGAAGAAACTCTGACTGAATGAAATCCATAATCTGTCTTGCTATGGCCAATGCATCGTAACCGTTGGCATCTAGGGATTCAATCGCCCTTTTAAGCTCCAACTTATCACCAGAGAAGGCAAGTTTCAGAATTCCTTCAATCTTCTCGGTACCCAAAAGCCCCAAAAAATTGCTCGTATCACTCGATGAAACCTTTCCATTGCCAAGCGCTGCAGACTGTTCTAAGAGACTTTCGGCATCCCTCATGCATCCCTCAGACGCCGAGGCAATCATCTCAAGGGCCTTAGGATCACAGTTAAAGTTTTCCTTTGTGCAGATTCCAGACAGAGTTTTTACTATCTTTGCCTTGGATATCCTTTTAAACAGGAACTTCTGACACCTTGAAAGTATGGTAACTGGAATCCTATCAATCTCAGTCGTTGCTAGTATGAAAACTACATGTTCGGGAGGTTCCTCTAAGGTCTTAAGCAAAGCATTGAAAGCCTCGCTCGTAAGCATGTGAAATTCATCAATTATATAGACCTTTTTCTTACCCTTTATTGGGGCATAGACAACCGATTCCTTCAATTGCCTTATCTGGTCAATACCTCTATTGGTAGCCGCATCTATCTCAATAACATCAGGAAACGAGCCATTTGATATAGCTAAACAGCTATCGCAGCTGTTACACGGCTCACCATCAACCAAATGTTCGCAGTTCAAGGCCTTGGCCACAATTCTTGCAGTTGTTGTCTTCCCTACGCCCCTTGGACCCGCAAATATATAGGCATTAGCTATCCTGCCTAATCTTATGGAATTCTTAAGCGTTTGGGCTATAGCTTCCTGACCTACGATATCTGAGAATCTACTAGGTCTATATTTTCTCGGAATAGCTAAATATGCCATATCCTACCTTAAAGGCCGGACCCTTACCACACATAGCCATCAAGCTTACCGTTGCTTCCTTCCGGACCTGGCGGGGTTCACTATCTGGATACTGTGGAGGGCCCAGCTTTAACGATTCTTACTTAATTGGCGGAGGGAGCGGGATTCGAACCCGCGGTACCCTTTAGAGGTACACACGATTTCCAGTCGTGCCCCTTAAACCAAGCTCGGACATCCCTCCGTAGGGATAAAATATATACCTTTAGTTACCTTAAGCCAGCACAGACAGCTTGCCCTAAGGAAATACCCCCATCATTAGAGGGAACAAGTTGATGGATTAAAACATTAAAACCCTTAGTCTTTAAGAGTTTGAATATACTTTCGGTTAGTATTCTATTTTGAAATACACCACCTGATAGGGCTACGGTATCTAAACCAGTGCTTTCCGCAATCCTTTCAACAACATTAACGGTAAATTCAGATACAGTATTATGAAATTTTTTGGCTATACAAGCCTTTGAACTACCTTTTTCAAGATCACCGACAATACCTTTAACGATAGGCGAAAAGTCAATGGTCTCGCCCTTAAGCTCAAATGGGTACTTAGCTGTTGTCGTTGATCTACTGGCCAATTGCTCTAAGAGTATTGCCGCCTGTGCATGATAGCTTGCAAAGTAGGAAATGCCAAGGATGGCTGAAACGGCGTCAAATAGCCTTCCCATACTTGACGTTATAGGAGAGTTCACGTTCTTTTCAATCATTTGCTGTACAAAGCCTATTTTTTTCCTATCGACATTAAGGATGGATTCAGGTTCGATATCAGTTTCCATCAGTATGGAAACTGCAGTTCTGTAGGGTTCCTTAACGGCCTTATCGCCACCTGGGAGCTTAAAGGTTCTAAGGTGAAACAACCTCTTAAAGTCATAGTAGCTCGATAGTAAGAACTCACCGCCCCAGATAGTCCCATCTAAACCGTATCCTGTGCCGTCAAAGGCAATGCCTATTACCTTTTTATCTAACGGTACTTCATTCTCGGCCATGCATGAAACGATATGGGCGTGGTGATGGTAAACCTTTTGGAGCTTTTCGGGAAATTCCCTCTCGGCAAACTCAGTTGAATAGTAACCGGGGTGCATATCACATGCAACGATATCCGGCTTAAAGTCAAAGAGCTTTGTAAGGTCAGAGATCGTTTCCTCAAAGAATGATTCAGCCTTAATGTTGTTGAGATCCCCTATATGCTGCGAAATATAGACCTTGTTTCCATCGCCAAGTGCTATCGTATTTTTCATAAAGGGTCCAACGGCCAAAACCTTCCTTTTAAGCTCAAAGGGAAGTATGACCGGTAGGGGTGCAAATCCTCTCGAACGTCTAATAGGGCTTTGCCTACCAGATACAATCATAACCACAGAGTCATCGCAACGGCGCTTTATGTCTCTATTGTGTATCAAGAAGTAATCAGATATGCCTTTTAACCTTTCTAAAGCCTCATCATTATCCTTGACAATGGGTTCATCCGTTGTATTTGCGCTTGTTGCGATGATGGGCTTCCCAAAATCCCTAAGTAGGATATGATGCAACGGTGTATAGGGCAGAAACGCACCTATCGTATTATTATTTGGTGAACAGGATGGGGCTAAGGCGTTGTGTTCCATCTGCTCAAGTACAACAATTGGGCACTCTACGGACCTTAAGGCCCTTTCTTCCAATGTTGATACCCTTGCATATCTTTTAATCACATCAATACTTGGAAACATAACTGCAAATGGCTTTTCGTATCTTTTCTTTCTTTTTCTCATCTCCGAAACAGCGGATTCACTGGTTGCATCGCATGTAAGGTGAAAGCCACCTAAACCCTTAATTGCAACTATCTTGTCCTTCCTTAAAAGCTTAACCGTTTTCCTTAAGGCTTCATCCTTCTCAGCTATGGGCTTACCCTCGGCATTGACAAGCGTCACATGAGGACCACATACGGGGCATGCATTTGGCTGAGCGTGAAATCTTCTATTGTTTGGATCCGTATATTCCCTGTAACAATCCGGACACATCTTAAATACCTTCATTGTTGTTCTTTCACGGTCATAGGGTAGACTCTCAATTATGGTAAACCTTGGACCGCAGTTAGTGCAGTTTGTGAATGGATATCTATACCTTCTGTTTTTCGGATCGAAGATTTCCTCCACGCACTCATCACATGTTGCAATATCCGGAAGTACTGAGACCTTTCTCTCACCGGTTTTCTCACTTTCCCTTATCTTAAAGTCAGTATAGCCTACATTCTCCAAAAACTTGTACTCAAGGCTGTATATCTTTGATATTCTTGGCTTCTCTGACTGAAGCCTTAATAAGAACTTCTCTAACTTTTGCCTGTCGCCCTCAACCTCTATGACAACGCCTATATCGGAATTTAAAACATAGCCTTTAAGGTTTAAATTCTTTGCAAGTCTGAACACAAAAGGTCTAAATCCAACACCTTGAACAATGCCTGTAATGTGAATTTTTAATCTCATAAAAACTAAATGTATAAATCTCTAAACCTTCAGCAAGTTGAACGGCACGATATTTCTTTGAAGGCCAAGCTCCACTTCATCTAAGCCAAGTGCAAGGCCAACAAGCTGTGGCGTATGAAGTATAGGCATTGAAAAGGACTTGCCTATTGCCTTCAATGCTTTGCCTTGATTGGCATCCAAGTTCATGTGGCATAAAGGGCAAGGTGTAACTATGCAATCCGAACCCATTTCAAATGCATCGTTAAGTATCAAGCCCGTCAACTTCATTGAAAGCTCAGGGTTTGGCATGAGACTATGAAATCCGCAGCACTCAAGTCTTCTTTTCCCATCTACAGGCTTAGCCCCAGTAGCATCTATAATCCTTTCAAGTGAACTTGGATTTTCAGAGGATTCATACCCAATTATCTTTTCCGGTCTTATGGAATGACAGCCGTAAAATGGGTAAACCTTCAGACCCTTAAGTGGCCTTAGTGCCTTTTGGTTCAAGGAGTCCCCAAATTCATCGAGTAAAACCCAATGGAAAAGCTTAACATCGGATGTTCCCTTGTACTCAAGGTTATCCTTTGAAAGAATTTCATTCGTTTTATCTCTTAGCTCCTCATCATTATCAAGCATGTACTTTGCCTTTCTCAGCGTAAGCAGGCATGTAGCACAAACCGTTACTATATCTAAATTTTCCTTCTCGGCAAGCGCAAGGTTCCTCGCATTTACCGCTATGTCAACCTCTTCCTTGATCTCCTCAAGCGTTCCTGCACCACAACAGCTAAAGGATGCGAGTTCAATCAAATCAATGCCAAGACGCTTTGAAACTGCTATTGATGATTCGTAAAGCTCTCTTGTAGCACCCTTAGCAGCGCAACCCGGATAAAAAGCGTATTTAGTTGCCATTATTTAGCCT
>CAZXGR010000026.1:0-13868 GCA_964640245.1 uncultured bacterium
TAAACGGAGCAGCAGTCATTTGCATTCTGGGCGAATACTTTACCCCGCAAACCCAGGGAGGCGTTTCTCTCACAGCCGAAGAAAGGCTATCCTTGTAAATGGCAACTATTACAAGCGGAATAATCATCATACCTGTAAGCAAAACAGCTATGAGCAAAGGGGAAACCATCGAATTGTGCAAAGTAGAATAAACGGCAAGATTATCTGCAACGTGATAAGAGGTAGATGAGAGAAACTTAGCACTTTTCATTATTTCCTTGGCAACATATGGAGCTCCAAGGCCAAAAATGATACATCCAACAACCAGGATATACTTTCCGGTTATCATCAGAATAGGAACCTCTTTTGCCTTGTCCCAAAGATCCTTCCTCCTTGGAACACCACAAAATACCACGCTGTACACCTTAACAAAACACATTACAGCAAGGGCTCCAGTAAGGGCAAGAGCTATGATTGAAAGTGGAAAGATGAATTTTGCTATCCAAGATCCTGCGATAGTTGCATGAATCATAGATTGATAGGTAAACCATTCACTTACAAAACCATTTAAAGGTGGAAGGGCTGAAATAGCCATTGATCCTACCAAAAAAGCAAAAGCGGTAAGTGGCATTTTTTTAGCTAAGCCACCAAGGACCTCCATATTTTTAGTATGGACTCTATACAAAACACTACCCGCTCCCAAGAAAAGTAAACCTTTAAATGTGGCATGGTTAAGAACATGATAGAGACTAGCCAAAAATCCAATAGTAGCAAGAATAGGATTATGAACGGCAATACCGTAAACTCCGACGCCCATGCCAAGCATAATTATCCCAATGTTTTCAATGGAGTGGTAAGCAAGAAGTGCTTTATAGTCATGCTGCATAAGGGCATAGAGAACCCCAAGAAGCGCGGAAATGGCTCCAATCACAAGTATAAGTATTCCCATCCATTCATGAAGAGGCAACCATGTACAAAACCTAACAATTCCATAAATACCGGCTTTAATCATTACACCGGACATCAAAGCTGAGATGTTAGATGGAGCCTGAGGGTGAGCTTTTGGAAGCCATACGTGAAGAGGAACAAAACCGGCCTTCGAGCCAAAACCGAAGAAAGCAAGAAGAAAAACGATAACTACCATTGGAGCAGACAATTGAACATGGGAAAAATTAATAAATTCCATAGAATGAGATGCCTTAGCCATAAAAAGTAAAGCTAATAGAATACCAACCCCACCGATATGGGATATTGTCATGTAAATTGCAGTAGCTTTAAGGGTTTTAGGTTCATCATTAAAGCATATGAGAAAGTAGGAAGCCGCAGTCATAACTTCCCAGAAGACCATAAACCAAAAAACATCAGAAGCAGAAACAACAAGAAGCATAGCAAGGATAAAGAGGTTAAAGAAGAATGCAAAGAGACCGATATTCTCGCCTCTCTCCTCATACTCCTTAGAATATTGAATGCTGTAAATGGAAACCGCCAATGCTACAAAGGAAATTACAAAGGAGAAAAAAGCACTAAGGGGGTCAAGTCTAAAAACGGCATTCGCAAGCGGAAAATGAACTTCAAGAACCTCTGGAGTAGTTATGTGACATAGGAAGTAGTACGAACCCGCAGCCGAAGCCACAGACGAAATTCCAAATCCAACTACGGAAGCAAGCCGCGAGTACTTCCAAAACATTAATGAAGCAATGCAACCTATTATGTAGGCTAAATAGATGTTCTCCATTTTTCCTCCTACCCTTCTTCTCTTACATACTTAACAAGAGAAGCAACAGCCCTTTTCTCCTTAGAATCGATAGTTTTGTTTTCCATGGTATCTGGAGTTATATACATGAGGGCTTTAGTTGGACAAACTTCCACGCACGCAGGCCCTCCCTCTCTTCCTTCACATAGATCGCACTTAATAGCAACAACCTTTTCTCCTATTGGAACGCCAAGTAACTTATTAATATCGGGTTCGTAGTGATAGTCAACAGAAGGCATAGACTCTGCTACAGGTCTTATCGCTCCAAACGGACAAACCATAACACACATCTTGCACCCGATGCACATTTCCTCATGAATTTCAATGTGGTCCTTACCAAATTCCAGAGCTCCCACAGGACAAACATTAGCGCAGGGAGCATCCTCACATTGCCTGCACTGGTTGGGCATAGAACCATCGAAGGTATGAACCAAAATTAACCTTGGCTTTGCAACCTTTCCCCTTTCCTTTGCGGACTGATAGCATGCAGCCATACATGTATAACAACCTATGCATCTATCAGGGTTACACATTACAAATCTATTTGTTCGTTCAGCAACAGCAAAAGCCATAGCTACCTCCTTAATTAATGGTTAACGACAAACTTTTGGGACTGAAACTTTTCTTCCTTTTCCTTGAGGATTGTTTTACACTCTTCCTCTGTTATCTTTTTAATCTTAGCACCGCATATCTTAAATTCAGGGGTACCGGTAATAGGATCACCTGCCGTGTTGGTAAGTTCATTCGCACAAGCTTCCCAATAGTGAAAAGTCACAAAGAGAACATCTTTAGGAATCCTTTCAGTAACCCAAACCTTGCAGGCAATCCTTCCCCTCCTGCTTTCCATAAGGACATAGTCTTCATTGGAAAGCTTATATTCATCTGCAGTTTGGGGCCCAATCTCAACAACAGGTCCATAAATATCGGCTCCGTCCTCGAGTGGCTTACATCTTCTTGTCATCGTCCCAGTATGATATTGATAAACCCTTCTTCCCGTCGTGAAAAGGCATGGATAATCCTTATCTGGTTTCTCATCAATGGCACCAACCATCATAGGATATCCTTCCGGAAGTTTGAGTTCCTCCTTTAACTTCTGTTCGAGAACAGGTTTTTCATTCTTATCTTCGGTAAATATAACGGGAACAAACCTGGCTTTACCACCGGGAAGCCAGAACTTCCCACCCTCAAAGATAATCGGTGTACCGGGATGGTCTTCATTAGGACACGGCCAATAAATTCCATTATTCTCACTTAATCTTTCATAGGTAATTCCCCTATATTCTTCCGGGTCAACCCTTCTTACCTCATCCCATATATCCTTAGCGCTTCCATAATCGAAACCTTTAGCACCAAGACGTTTAGCTATTTCACAGGTTATTTGCCAATCTTCCTTCGCCTCTCCGGGTGGCTCTACTGCCTTTCTAACCCTCTGGACTCTTCTGCAGGTATTTGTAAACGTTCCATCCTTCTCTGCCCAGCAAGCGGCAGGTAAAACTACATCTGCCTTCTTAGCAGTTTCGGTAAGAAAAATGTCTTGGACGATAAAGAAATCCAGTTCCGATAAGGCTTTAAGAAGGTGATCAGTCCAAGGATCAGACATTACAGGGTTCTCACCAAAAACATAGAGCAATTTTATTTTACCTTCCTCTATCTTATGAGGAACATCAGTAACCTTAGTACCGGGTTTACTGGGAATTCTACAATTCCATAGCTTTTCAAAATGCTTTCTCGCTTCCTTATCTGTTACCGGCTTATTACCAGGCAATTTATCGGGAAGGGCACCCATATCACAGGAGCCTTGAACATTATTCTGACCCCTCAACGGAATAACCCCACCACCAGGAATTGCCAAGTTTCCAGTAAGGGCAGCAAGGTTAGCAGTCAGGCATACGTTACCCGTTCCAAACGTAAACTGGGTTATTCCCATTGCATAGTAAATTGCCGAAGGCTTTGCCGTCGCATATACCTTAGCAGCTTCCTCGATTAGTTCGGCAGGAACCTTAGTCATTTTGGAAACCTTTTCGGGAGTGTAATCTGCAACAGCCTTCTTAAGATACCCAAAGCCAATCGTGTGCTTCTTAACAAAGTCTGCATCATATAGGTTATTCTTAATTATGTAGTTAATCATCGCATTTATTATCGGTATGTTGTAACCTACTGGAAGCTGAATATGGATATCTGCCCCTTGGGCCATTTCCGTTCTTTTAGGATCAATGACTATTAACTTAGCACCCCTCTCTACAGCTCTTTTAATATGCATAGCAACGATTGGATGACATTCCCCAGTGTTTGAGCCAATTATTAGAATACAATTAGTATGCTTATCGAGTTCGGTAAAATCATTTGTTGCAGCACCACATCCGAAACTTCTGGTCAGACCGGCCGTTGTTGGGGCGTGTCATAAACGGGCACAGTGATCGACATTGTTCGTTCCTATTGTAGCTCTAAAAAATTTTTGGAAAACATAGTTATCTTCATTTACACATCTTGCAGAGGAAAATCCCATTAGAGCATCGGACCCGTACTTTTCCTTAGTATCCCTTATTTTTGAGACTATAAGGTTAAGCGCCTCTTCCCAAGTTGATTCTACAAGTTCACCATTCTTTGAGAACTTACCATTCTCCTTTCTTATCAAAGGTTTCCTCAACCTATCCGGAGATTGAACATACTCCCAACCGTACCAACCTTTTAGGCAAAGTTCACCATCATTAACAGGATGGTTCTTCGTTGGCTCGGCTCTCACAATACGACCATTCTCTACCAAAAGATCGATGTTACAACCTGTTCCACAGTAAGGACATGTTGTTTGAACCCTTTTCATATTTACCTCCTTATCTATTTATAAAAATCACCCTTCAACTATCAATGAATACTCAAATCAAATTATAAACAAAAGTTTAAATCATTTAAAATCCTATGTCAAGAAGTATCACTTGTCAAGTACCCTAAAGACCTGGAAACAAGTTCACCATTTCTTAACGGCAAATCTATTACTTGGAGTAAAAACTATTTTCTTATATGTAAAACAGTTTATCACTTATTGACTTGATTAAGAAAAGTAATATAATTCAAATTAAAATCTATATAGGGAGGTGCAACATGGCATTACCAGATCCAGGGATACTCGCAGCTTTTGGTTACGGAACTGCAGCGCTTGACTATGGCGCTTATCTAACCTTTGGATTTCCGAAGGCAAAAACTGAGGAGGAAGCCAAAAAAATCAAGAAGACGGTTTCAGCCATAGGCTTTTGCTTTGGTGGAATTGCTCAGTTCGTTCCCGGAATCCTACTTTTTACACTGCATCCTGGTTCAATAGCGGGAGCAACAACAGCATGTGTTTTCGGAGTCCTTTGGACTGCGATATGGCTCAGCGAATATTTTGACGCTGATCCAAGACCTATGGTGTACTTGGATATAGCAATAGCAATTTACACTCTATTCGCAGGAATATGGTTTTACCATCTTGGGGCAGTTTTAATAGCAGCTTTAATGTGGAGTATCGTGGCTTTGAATATCGTATTGATACCATTGCATATAACTGGAAAAGGAAAGGAAATAGCTGGCATTGTTGCTCTAGAAAACTGGGTTCTCGCATATTATATATGTGTTACTGCGATACAGTCTAATCTAGTTAAATAAAACTTTATCGTAATTTCTCCCCTTGTTTCAACGAGGGGAGCCTTCTGATTTTTCATGACCAATATTTATCCTGCGAACTTTATTTTTCCGCGGTCTACAGGTAAAATTTGATAAGTTTCTTTCCTTACGTTCAATTTATCCTTTATATTATTAATTTCTCGATTTGAGGCTTTGTCAATCCTAGGCGTGAAGGTCCTTTCCATAAGGGGGGATAAGAACCAAAGATACACTAGCAACTTGAATCCTGATATATACAGAGATATAATTAAAATATGAAAGTTAAAAAGGATACGTTCATATACCTTTCCTTAAAGAGAATCATCAATGCAGATGTAAACGTAGCAAGAAACATCTTAGGAAGTTCGAAAGGGAATGGTTTGACCTAACAACAGGGCTTAAAAGAACCATAAGGATAAGAATCTACAATTTAGCAAAGGTATTTTCATAATCTCTTCAGTATGCGGGGATATGGGTATGTGGCGGTGTGAACCTACCGCAAGGAATAAGGCCTATCAAACTTCCTTAGAAACTCCGTCCGTAAGTGTAGAGTAGTTTACCTAAAGGAGAAAAGATGTCAGATAAATACGTTCCAGCCAATTATTCCGAGCTAAGCCTTCAAGAAGCACAGGAATTTGATAAAAAGGTCAGAAAGAACTTCATGCCGGCAATAGTTTCAACGGTTAAACAGGTTACAGAGGATTACGGACCATTAAATGGCATAGGAATCGATGTTGGTAGTGCTACATCTATACTTTCAATTGAGTTATGCAAACATTCAAGCTTAAAGGTATATGCACTTGAAAAGGAAAATGCAATACATGAAGTGGCACGGATAAATGTCGAAAAAGAAAATTTAACCGATAGGGTAATTCCCGTATTGGGTGATGCCCATAACATGCCATTTAAGGATAATCTTGCCGATTTTATAATAAGTAGGGGTTCATACCATTGTTGGAAGGACAAGGTAAAAGTTTTCAAGGAAATCTATAGGGTATTGAAGAGTGGAGGCATAGCTATAGTTGGGGGAGGGTTTGGCCGATATGTTAACGAGAAGGAACTGAATAGGATGAGAACCTTAAGGGATAAATCGTTAAAGGAAGGTGCAAAAGCATATAGTTCAACTAATGATCTTAAAAGGTTTATAGAAATGGCAGGAATATCCAATTTTCGTATAATTAAGGACCCAGCTGGTCTATGGGCCGAAATAAGGAAGTGACTACAAGATTTTAAAGCATATCTTATTTTAATTTTAAGCTATAATTCTATCGAAACTTCGCAATGGAGGTTTTTAATGTCTGTAGATATAAACCAGATTTCAAAGGGTATAAAGGTAGAACTTGACGGTCAGCCATATGAAATTCTCACCTATCAACACGTCAAACCCGGAAAGGGCCAGGCATTTGCAAGAATCAAACTAAAAAACCTTAAAACTGGAAATGTTGTTGAGAAAACGTTCAAGGCAGCCGAAAAACTAAAGCTTGCTGACTTCGAGGAAAAGGAAATGAATTACCTTTATAACGATGGCAGCAGCTATTACTTTATGGATACGAAAACCTACGAGCAAATAGGCATACCTGCTGATATCCTATCCGAGAAGGCAAAGTTCTTGAAGGAAAATGACAAGGTTATGGTTCAGTTTTACAAAGGTGAACCAATATCGATTAAGCTTCCAAAAAGTGAGATATTCAAGGTAGTCAGCACAGAACCAGGCTTTAGGGGTGATACTGTATCCAATGTCACAAAACCGGCCAAGATTGAAACAGGCGCTATTATTCAAGTCCCTACATTTATAAACCCAGGTGACTTTATTAAGGTGAACCTCGAAACGGGTGAATACCTCGAAAGAGTTAACGTTAAATAATTGGGGGAAATTTGTTTGATAAGGTAAGCGAATTTTTATCCAGGGTAAGTAAGCTTTCCGTAGAGGAAATTGAGGTAGAAACAAAGGATCTAAGGATAAGGGCAAAGTTCGGAAAGGCTAAGCCTGCTAACTCTAAATCAGAGTCAAAGTCCTTACCTCAAGTGGTAGAACCGGTTACAGAAAAAAAGGAGAAGAAAAACTACTACAAGGTAAAGGCACCTATGATTGGAACATTTTATAGGGCTCCGTCGCCTGGTTCAAAACCCTTTGTTAGTGAGGGAGATTTTGTTGAAAAAGGACAAACACTTTGCATAATCGAAGCCTTAAAGGTTATGAATGAAATAGAATCCGAAAAATCTGGAATAGTAAGAAAGGTATTAGTTGAGGATGGACAAGCGGTAGAGTACGGCGAGCCTCTTTTTTACATAGAGGAAAAGGCAGATAATGGCATTTAAAAAGGTACTCATAGCAAATAGAGGTGAAATAGCCGTAAGGATAATAAGAACCTGTAGGGAATTAGGTATAAAAACTGTCGCTGTTTACTCTACAGCCGATAGAAATGCTATGCATACGTACCTTGCCGATGAAGCGGTTTGTATAGGGGAGCCTCAGGTTTCCAAAAGTTATCTAAACATTCCTGCCATCATGTCCGCAGCGGAGGTAACCAATGCAGATGCAATACATCCCGGTTACGGTTTCCTTTCGGAAAATCCGGGCTTTGCAGAGGTTTGCAAAGCCTGTGGTGTAAAGTTTATAGGCCCATCTCCCGAAACCATGCTCATGATGGGAAATAAGTCAAAGGCCAGGGAAGTGGCCGAAAAAGCTGGTGTTCAGGTTATACCAGGAAGCAGTTCCACCGGCAACATAGATGATGCTATCAAAATGTGCGATGAAATAGGCTACCCTGTATTGGTAAAGGCAGCCTTCGGCGGTGGTGGAAGGGGAATGAAGATTATCTATTCACATGAGGAAGCCCAAAAATCAATAGAGATGGCAATGGCCGAAGCCAAAGCAGCCTTTGGCAACGGTGATGTTTATATAGAGAAGCTCATCGAACATCCAAGACACATAGAGGTTCAAATAGTTGCCGACAGTTTTGGTAACATATCCGCTTTTGGGGAAAGGGAATGCTCGCTTCAGAGAAGACACCAAAAGGTTTTGGAGGAATCCCCCTCATCGTTTGTCGATGAAAACCTAAGGCAAAAACTTTATGAAGCAGCCAAAAGAATAGTCAAGTCCATTAAGTACGAGGGCCTAGGAACCATTGAATTCTTAGTGGATAGTGAAAAGAACTTTTACTTTATTGAGATGAACACGAGAATTCAGGTTGAACATTCAGTTTCGGAAATGGTTACATTGAAGGATTTAGTAAAACTTCAATTGGCCTCAGCATGGGGTGAAAGATTAAACATGCCTGATGCTAAATTAACGGGCCATGCCATCGAATTTAGGATAAACGCCGAGGATTATAGAAACAATTTCATGCCATCGCCTGGAACGATAGAGAAATTGGTGATTCCCGGAGGTTTTGGCGTTAGAATTGATACAGCCATTTACGAAGGTTACTCCATACCACCTTACTACGATTCACTTATAGCCAAGCTAACGGTTTGGGGTGAAAACAGGGCAGAGGCAATAAGAAGAGGGAAAAGGGCATTGTCCGAATTTGTCATTGAAGGAAACCTTAAAACCACTATACCGTTTCATCTTGAGTTGATCAGTACCAATGAATTCAAGACAGGAGAACTTTACACAACAGTTTTAGAGGATAGATTATTACCTAAACTCATTGAAAACCCTATAAAAAGAATTTAAATTAAGTTTAAAAATAAATTGACATTTCCAAATAAGTTGGAGGAATTATGGCTTCAAAAACTGATAAGGTTAAAACATGGCTAAAGGAGTACCTAAAGGAGTACGGCGAATATTCAGGTTCCGTTGCAGATCTCAGTAAACTTGCAGATGCATCTACCTATACCATCAAAAAATCCCTAACCGAGCTTAGTGATGATGGCTTTTTAACCTTTGAACAATCAAGGGAAAAAGGGCTTACCGTTAAGGCAATAAAAAAAGAGAAAAAAAAGGAAGAGAAAAAATCCAAACTATCCTTACAGGACGAAGTTCTAGGTTCACTTTTAAACAAGGACATAACGGTATTCCTCATAAGTGGAACGAGACTCGAGGGAAAACTTCTTGACTTTGATAGATTTACTATAACAATGACCGCGCCT
The DNA here is from genome assembly GCA_964640245.1 of uncultured bacterium. Classification (GTDB taxonomy): domain Bacteria; phylum Aquificota; class Aquificia; order Desulfurobacteriales; family Desulfurobacteriaceae; genus CAZXGR01. Next base: position 9,464 of record CAZXGR010000026.1, read on the forward strand.
AAGGGTAAATCCTTGGTTTACAAACACGCGATAGCTACCATTTTATATGAGTAATGAAATGAGAAGATACAGAACTTTAGAGGAATCACAGCTAAGCTTAATAGAACTTCTTGAGGAAGGATGGTTTAGAGGTAGTGCTGACGAGCTTTCAAGGAAACTTGGCATCAGAAAGGAAAACATAGACACACTTTTAAGGAATATGCAGGCTTCGGGCGATATTATCTATGAAAGAAATGGCAATGAGTTGGTGATAAGGCCTGCAACCTTCATTAAGGAAATACCACATGTCCTAACCGCGGAACCGGAAACAGAAATACCAAAAAAGATTTCGGAAGGATATAAGGCTATAGCTTCTACCGAATCTACTGGGATTCAAAGTAGGGAGCTTCGCGGGGCCATTGGCAAGGTAGTTACTGTTTTCTTCAGGAACAGTACAAAGGTCATCGGGAAACTTATGGGATTTGATAGATACGTTTTAAAACTTAAAAATCCAAAGGGCAACTATCTGGCATTTAAACATGCAGTTACTACAATTGTGTACAAACCTTAATTGAAGTTAAAACTTTTCTTTTTTATAATTTGCGGACAGGAGGTTGTATGATACTTTCGTTTGGGGAAATTCCACAGGAGCACGAAATTGTGAACATAGCCTATTCATTTACGCAACAAAAACAGGAAAAGTGGTTTAACGGTGAGCTACCGATAGACCCAGTTATGAGATCCGTTTCAATGTTAGAGGAACAGGCTAAAAAGCTCAAGGCAGACGGTGTTAAGAACATACAGATAAAGATACTCGAGGGAAAGGATAAGGATGGAGATAAGGTTATAAATGTTTGGTGTATGGGAACGATAATTAAACTTATCGAAAAACAGAGGGCATGATGAAGATCGGAATTATTGGTGGAAGCGGACTTAACAGGATAGAAGGCTTGACAGATATTGAGGAAATGAAGGTTGAAACACCATTTGGAAACCCTTCAGATAGTTATATCCATGGAAAACTCTATGGAAAGGATGTCTACTTCTTACCGAGGCACGGAAGGGGACATGTTTACCTTCCCTCTGAGGTTCCATACAGGGCAAACATATATGGTTTCAAGAAGTTAGGTGTTGACTGTATTATATCGGTAAGTGCAGTGGGCTCGATGAAGGAAGAGATTAAGCCCGGAGATTTTGTTATAGTTACACAGTTCTTTGATAGAACGAAGAATAGGCCTTCAACCTTTTTTGGAAACGGTATCGTAGTTCACATCCAATTTGACAAACCAACATGTGAGCTTTTAAACGATGTTGTATATAGGGTATGTCTCAACAAGGGGATACCAACACATAGAGAGGGAACGTACATATGTATTGAAGGGCCTCAATTTTCAACAAAGGCCGAATCCAAGATATACAGAAGCTGGGGCGTTGATGTCATCGGTATGACGAACATACCTGAAGCAAAACTTGCAAGGGAAGCCGAAATACCATATTCAACGGTAGCTCTTGCCACTGATTACGACGTTTGGAAGGAAGGTGAAGAGGTTAGCGTTGAAAAGGTCCTTGAAACAATGAGAAGAAACGTTGAAAATGCAAAGAAGATGATAAAGGGTGTTGTTAAAGTTATATCACCAGATGATTTGAAGGGTTCCCCTGCAAGAACGGCGCTTGTTGGGGCTGTTCAAACCGATAGGAAGTACATAATGCCCGATGTGCTTGAAAGGCTGAATTTGCTTTTAAAAAACAGGATTTAGATGAGGTCTTCCCTTAAAACAGGTTTTAGTTTTGGTTTAACTTCTGCGGTTATTACAACCTTAGGCCTCATGATAGGCCTACGTTCCGGAACGCATTCAAAGCTTACCGTTATCGGTGGGGTTCTAATAATAGCAATAGCTGATTCGCTTTCTGATGCCTTGGGAATACATATCTCTGAGGAAGCCAAGGGACATTCCACAAGGGAAGTCTGGGAATCAACTTTCTCCACACTTATAACAAAATTTGCCTTCACATTAACGTTTTTAGTACCACTTTTAATGTTTAACCTTTCAACTGCGGTTGTAATAAGCATTATTTGGGGATTTTCCCTGCTTAGTATCTTTAGCTTTCAAATTGCTAGGGATGAAAACATAGAACCATGGAAGGTCATATCGGAACACCTAATCGTTGCCCTTACAGTTGTAATCCTCACATACTATGCTGGCAATGAAATAAGGTTAATATTTAGGTAAAGCTTGATTAATTCTTAAAAAGTCTTTAATAAAAGTATAAAAATCGATTTATGCTTCCATATGAAGCAGTTCGTTATCATTAAACAAATATTTAATTTTTCCATAGGTAAAGTTATTGATGAGTTCTTCATTTCTTTGATTTTCGAAATCTTTATAATAATTATTCATAGCAATTGTATAATCAATTCTCTCACCCTTAAACAGATAATTAACAAGCATCAAGAATCGTTATTGGAAATTACCCTATCTACAATGAGTTAGAAAAGGAAATGTCTGATTTCAAGGGATACAAAGCTTGTCTCATTTTAGGGTGCGGTTATATAGCAAATCTTTCAATAATACCTGCTATTTGCGATAGGAATTGGGTGATATTCTCGGATAAGTTCTGCCATGCAAGTATCATCGATGGGATTAAACTATCCTCAGCAAGGCATGTCAAGTATAGGCACAACGATATGGAACATTTGGAGTTCTGCTTAAAAAGGTATGATCGGAACATTAAAAAAACTCCTCATTACAGATACCGTTTTTAGCATGGATGGAGACATTGCAAACTTGCAAGCAATTGTAAAGTTGGCAAAGAAATATAAGGCGATTATTATGGTTGATGAAGCACATGCTACGGGAATCTTTGGCCATGGAAAGGGCCTTACAAATGAATTAAACTTATAGGATTCAATTGACATAAACATGGGAACTTTTAGTAAAGCGTTGGGTTCCTATGGTGCCTATGTTTGTGCATCAAGAACAGTTATCGATTATTTAACAAACAAGATGCGCGGTTTTATCTTCTCAACAAGTCTCCCGCCTGCCGTCATTGGGGCAAACTTGGAATCTCTAAAAATTGTAAAAGAGAACAGTAACAAAGGCAAAAAGCTCCTGAAACTTGCAAAAACCATAAGGAACGAACTAAAAAATTGGGCTTTAACACGTTAAATTCAGAAACTCAGATCATTCCAATCATTACTGATAGAGAAAAGCTCTTTTTCTGCAGAGATTTTTTAATTAAAAAAGGTATCTATGTTGCTGCGATCAGACCACCAACGGTACCAGCTAACACCGATAGATTAAGGCTTTCCTTGAGGGCTGATTTAACCAATACGGAAGCAATAAACATAATTTCGGCATTCAAGGAGCTCCAAAAATGTCTGTAGTGTTCGTTTCCGGGTAGGCGGGATTCAGCTACTTATATCCAAATTTAAGCAGGAAATACATATTTTTAGTGCCGTTTGATGGTAAATGGAATGAAAACAATACGGTAAGCTATCTAAAAGACAAGCAAGGAAAGCTATTAATTGGATGGTCAACGGGTGCCCATATCATATTAAAACATTTAAATTCAATAAAGTACTTTAAAAATGTTATTTTAATATCACCATTCAGATTTTTCTTGACATTTACCAGATGGAAAATCATAGATATAATGATTAAAAACTTCAAATATGACCCAACAAAAGTAATTAGATCCTTCTTAATTAAGGCACAAGCACCCTATAAACATACCAAATTTGATAAGAATGCTTTACTTGAAGGCCTAAATTTTTTGAAACATTCAAGCGTTAAGGAGATAAATAATACAAAAAAACTTACCGTTATACATGGTAAGAGAGACAGAATCGTCCCATATAGGGAAAGCTTAAATATTACAGATAATCCTATTCTACTCGAGAAAACAGGCCATCACGTTGATGAAAAAACATTAATCGCTTTGTGCAATGAAATCGTTGATAAAAAAATCCTTTGATAGGGCATCATCCACATATGAAACAAGTGCAGACATCCAAAAAATCATTGCTAAGGACTTAACTGAAACCATTAAAAACAAATTTTATAAAAATACACTTGAAATTGGCATAGGTTCAGGTCTATTTACCGGGATCTTACTGCCAAAAAATAGAATTTTCTAATTACATAGCAATAGATTTATCGATTAAATTCTTAGAGAAAGCCAAAGAAAAACTTAAAGATGTAAAATTTGTTAATGCAGATGTGGAAATATTACCGATAAAAACCTGCAAGTTTGACTTAATAGTTAGTTCAAGCAGTCTACAATGGCTCGAAAATCCATGTGCATCGATACGGAATCTTCTTAAAAATACAAAAAAGGATGCGAAGTCCATTTCTCAATCTTCATAAAAGGAACCTTTATCAACAAATCTTTGCGTTATCATCTGGCAAGATTCCTGTAACCTATT
>CAZXGR010000027.1:0-13515 GCA_964640245.1 uncultured bacterium
TTTTCTTTATCATTTAGCTTTCTAATTCTACTATGTACAAACTTCACAATAGACTTATAGTAATTTGCAAGCCTTTTAGCTTTCTCTTCTTTATTAAGAATTCTGCCGACTGTCAAAAGACTTTTTATGTAGCCACTTACCGTTTCGAGGTTCAACGATATCACCGGGATTTTGAGATCCTTCATACTCTTATTCAGGTTTTCATTTCCCCAGAAAGCAGTAAAAACGACATCTGGGTTTAAGGACTTGGCAGTTTCAACGTTTACATCCCTTGGATCTCCAACAAAGACCATTCTATTTCCTACATTGGGATCGATAAGTTGAATAAACTTATCATTTATGGCCAACGGCGTGCTGCCGACAACCTTCTTCCCATTATTTACCCCAAAGGAATAGATCATTTGCGTGGCAAGACCATAAGGGCAAACTATCCTATCTGGTGGGCATTTTACCTTGACCGTTTTACCACTAAAATCCTTAACCTGGATATAGCCTACGTTTCCCTTGTTTCTTGCTCTAAAATTACACGCACTAAAACAGGTCAATAATATGACAAGTAACAATGATTTTAAAACCTTACCCATAACCACCCCCCTAAGTCTAAAATCTAACTCTTAACCCAGTCAGAAAACTTCTACCTGGTTCCGGACCATGACCCTGGTCATTGTTCCTATCCGTTATATTGTATAGCTGTAGAAACCACAGAAAATGTTCTCCAATATTCTTTTCAAACCTTAAATTCATTGTGAAGTAGTTAGGTAATTTTCTCGTTGTTTCTGACTTGGTTTTTCTATTGAATGGATACTCATATTGATGTGCAAGATAGGTGGCAAACGAAGATACTTTTATACCATATGGAAAATTGTATGTAGCTTCAACATCAAATTTATGTCTAGGTTCTTCCTCTATTGGCCTATGTTCATCTTCATCCGTTGCATGCAGGTATGTATAGCTGGTAGTTAAGTTAAGATTATAAACGGGCTTAAACAACAACGAGAATTCGGTTCCATAGATCTTTGACCTTCCAATATTTACATATTGGAATTCATGTTTTGATAGCGTTTTCATGCTTATAAGATCCTTAACATTGTAATAAAAATTGGATAGCAAAACTCGCTTCAGAATATGATTACCTGGAATAAGCGAATTTACTCCAATTTCCCAACATGTATTTTTCTGTTCTTTCAAATGAGGATTTCCACCGCCACGCCTGCTGTATAGCTCCTTCATTGTAGGAAATCTTGTCTTTTTAGCTACAGCAAAGGAAATTGCTGTGTACGGGGTTATATGATACTCTACTTTGCCTAAAGGATTTATAGTATTTATCACCTTTCTTGTTGGTGCTCCTGAGGATTTAACGGGATTCATCCAATCGGAGTCAATACCCCCAATCAGAGTAAACTTGCCAATGTTTAAATCATCTTCTAAGGCGATGTTATATGTTGCAGTTTTGTAATTCTCCCAGGAGCCCCAACCTCTTCTTGTTATTTTTCCTTTACGGTTCTTACTGTTGAAATCCCGCTCATTATGTGTGTCTAAAATGTAGTTGGCCCCAAATTTTAAACTATTGTGTTTAAATTTGTTGAAGTGCAGTTGCAATCTTGCTCCTTTAGAGGAATCATCATAGGAAGATTTATCAAACCATCTTCCACCTAACTGTGTAAGGCTTTTATCCTTGTAGCTATTTATGGTGTCCTTATGGGAGACATAGAATAACCTCGTTTTTACAAGTACATTTCTAAGTATCGTCTTTTCTGTGACCCAATTGATATGATATTGATTCCACTTGCTAAACTTCCAAAAACGGTAGTATTCAGGTGGAATATCTTTTATATTGTGATGATAATCAAAGGATAGATATGTCTTAAAATTCTTCACATCGTAGCCAAGTTTTAAGTTTAGTGCGTTCATTTTGTAAGAACTTAAATCTCTCTTACCTCCATCTTCCTCATATTCAGATTTAATACCTGTATAAGGGTTGTTCTTATCAAAGTGTGAGGACAATCTAAAACCGTTGCTCTTACGATATGCATATCCCAAAAAGTAGTTTACATTGCCTTTCTGCCCTCCATAGGAGGCATAGTAATTCTTAGACCCGTATTCTCCGGTAGAGACTTGTAAATTACCTGTTGGTATCTTTGTTCCTTTCTTTGTAATAATGTTTATTATTCCTCCCATTGTATCCGGACCGTACAGTACAGAGCTAACCCCTTTTACTATTCTTATCTCTGAAATATTCGCTGCCGGAATTTGGCTTAGATCAAGTGTTCTAAAGTATGTTTCACGGGCAGGTACGCCGTCTATCAAGATTAGTATATCTTTTTGGCCAAGCCCCCTTATGTTTATAGATTCTGATCCTTTACCTCCTGGGTTTATCACTACACCTGGGGCAAACCTCAATACATCCCCTAGGGTTTGCGCACCACTTTCCTTGATCTGTTTTGACGTAATTACGGTAACATTTGATGCAGGTTTTTTCCTCGTGCTGCTTACCACAATTTGCCCGAGATTGAACACCTCTGAAGCATAAGCAGTTGTTGCACTTAATAGAGTTAGAACAGAAACGGCAGATAAATATTTTCTCATCCTTCCTCCTATATTCGATATCGTTATGCATAAATTATACATAACGTGGTATGATTGTCAAATTTATGATTGTCAAATTATTGAAGGAGGATATAGCTTGAAGATAAAGCAAGATAATTATTCCATTTACCGGTGATGCCCCTTAAAATTGAAGTTTCAGCAACCTTAATAAGTCAATCCTATAACGCTTGAAGCTTCAACGAACGTAAAATGACCTGTTTCTCATGTTTGCAAACTTCATGTTGTAAACAACCTTATAAAAATCATTGGCCTCTCTTTCTATATCAAAATTATAATACTGAGGATAAGCCTTATTTGCTATAAACATCAAGCCTAATACCCAGTTCATGGTTCCAAAATCCCATCCTATCGGAAGTCTGTATATTTTACCTGTTTTTAGAGCGTTTATTCTGATGTCATTCCTAAGGCAATAATCTTTAAAATCCTGCTCTGACGACGATAGAAAACCTGATATAAACGCGATATCGGGATTAAACATATTTAATTCCTCGGGAGTTATATTTACACCGGGTCTGCCTTCCCTTTTGACAAGTTTATTAACGCTTCTGCATCCAACAAACTCAACCATCTTGCATTCAAAACGTTCGCCGCTTAAAGCAAACAACGGGTATCCCATTACATAATATGCTTTTATTTTTTCGTTTTCATTGATTCTTGCTGCTATTTGTTCAATTTTAGTTAAAATACCCATGATATAATCTGTTAATTCTTTACCCCTTCTTTCCTTGCCTGATATCTTGCTTAGGTAGTCTGTCACTTTTAAATAATCATACAAATTTGATTCGCTTGAATCCAGCACTTCATGAAGATTCAGTATGAAGTTATTTTTATCATTTAGTATTTTTGGTAATAAGGCTTTTATATCCTCTGTATCCTTTACTCCCAATGCATTTAGGATGCCAATAACCATTTCTACTGCTCTTGTTATCCTGTATCCTCCAAAGAATCCCTTTTCTTTAAAGTTTTTTCTGCTAATATTACCTATTATAAATTTCGGAACTTTTGTTTTGATATTGACATCAACGATATGTGCTCCCATAGGCCCCCAAAACTCCCTTTTTATATCAATATCCTTGGTATTCGTGTCTAAGCATTGGGTGCCTGGCGAATTGAATAGATATACAAAATTTAGATATTTATTGAGTTTCTTCACTAAATCTTCGCTCTCCCTAATGGTCGGCTCCAAATGTATATCTGCCTCTCCCATAGGTATAAATCTCATTATCTGTAGTGGTATATCTTTGGATAAGCTGCTTAGGAATTTTGCTGTGTCAGTAACCTCTTTTTCGCTTCCCTTCAAATAAGGAATGGAAACTTCAAAATGGACATTGTGTCTTTTTAATATTTCCATATTTCTAAAGACAGGCTTAGATGAAGGTACCTTACATACATCTTGGTAAATTTTGTCTGAAAACCCCTTTACCCCCACGTTTACGAAATCTATATAGGGTATCAGGTTTAAGATGGCTTCTTCAGTAAAATATAAATTACTCGAAAAACCAACAAGAAGACCGTTTTCTTTTGCCTGCTGCGCGAGATTTTTAAATGTGTAATACGAAACAGTGGGTTCGTTAATGGCAAATGTAATACCTATACAGTTTTCATCTTTTGCCTTTTTTATAATTTGCTCTGGCTCATATTTCTTCGGAATGCCAGATAAATTTTCCGTATTCCTTGCAAGTACTTCAGATATACATCCCGTACATCTAAAGTTACATCCGATTGAGCTAACTTGCAAGAATTTATGACCTGGATAAAAGTGTAGCATCGGCTGAGTTTCAATTGATATAGGGAAAACAAAAAGGTAGCTGTTGGGAAATTTCTCTACAATTCTGCCATTTTCACATTTATACATGTTACATCTACCACTTCTGTTCTCTCCTATATTGCATCTGAGTTCACAAATGTTGCAACGCATCTTAAACCTCCTTTTTCATTAAAATCCAAGTGCCCGTATCGTTATCTACAAAATGGTAACTATTTATCTTCAAGGTTTGCATAGTCTTATCTAACTTGCCGAAACTCAATCTTGTGGTTTTCCTGCTTTTTTCGGAATGCCAGGATGGCTTTATCGCCTTCATCCTTCGCTCTACATACTCCTTGAGTTCTTTACTTCCGAAGCCACCGCCAATATACGCAACTCCTCCAATTCTTAAAACCCTATAGATTTCGCTAAATGCTGCCTTTAGGTTATCCCAGAAGAAAACTGACCCTCTACTTACCACCAGGTCAATCGACGATGATTTTATTGGAAGATTTTCAACATCTGCAGAAACCATCTCAATGGGAAGATTTTCAAGGTTGACATAGTGTTTGCTTAATCTACATGCATCTTGAGAAGAATCAACAGCAATAATCCTAAGGTGACTTAGCTTGGATAGGGAACGCGACAAAGCAGCTGTTCCTGAACCTATATCTAGGCATATACCTTTATCTATACCCGTAATTTTAATAATTTCATCTGCAATAACGGGATATACTGGTTTAAATATATTCTCCGCTATATATTTAAAATCCATGGTTTTATTTTTCATAAGTACCTCTGCCTATACGTGGTAGGGCTACAAATGTATCTTTGAAGTGATGAACATCTATTTTCATATCGTAAACGCTGCTTAAGTTTCTTTCGTTTATTACATCTTTTGCCATTCCATAGGTTTCTGTTTTTCCATTTTTTATCATTAGTACCTTGTCTGAAAAAATTCTGGCCAAATTAGGGTCATGAAGGCTCACTACAACGCATATATTGTTTTGTTTGACTATATGTCTGATTTTGTCCAATATAATAAATTGATTTTTAAAGTCCAAATGGTTCGTAGGCTCGTCCAAAATCATAATATTAGCATCTTGCGCCAAAGCCCTGGCTATCATAACGAGTTTTTTCTCTCCGCCGCTCAACAGGCCAAATGTTTTATTAGCAAAATTTCCTATGCCCAAAATATCTGTAGCTCTCCTGGCTGTTTCGATATCATATGTTGTAGGTTTCCTTAGTATTCCCACATAAGGTGCTCTGCCCATTAATACAACATCAAAAACAGAGAAGGGAAAATGCAGGTCGTTTTCTTGGGGTAGATATGAAATTTTCTTTGCTTTATCCCTTAAGGAAAGGTTCTTTATAGAAATACCACTAACTTTTATATCTCCTTTATCCAAATTTAAAAGACCAACAAGGCATTTTATCAAAGTTGTTTTGCCTGAACCGTTTGGACCTAATATGGTCAGCATTTCCCCTTTATCCACATCTAAGTTGATGTCCTCCAATATGGGTTTACCGTTGTAGCTGAAATATGCACTTCTGACGCTCAAACTATTCATAAGCTTCCTTCTTTATCCTATACCTATAAACATAGACGAAAATGGGAGTTCCTAAGAACGATGTTACAATACCTATTGGCAACTCGCCGGGTGTTAAAGTTCTCGCAATATCATCCGATAGCAGAAGGAAAATTCCTCCTATAACCATCGTAAGCGGTATAACCTTTACATTGTCACTTCCGGCTATTAACCTTGCCAAATGAGGTACAACAAGCCCAATCCAGCCTACTATGCCTACAACGCTGACACTTGCAGCGGTAATAAGCGTAGATAATGCAATTACTATTATCCTTAATAACTTTACATTGATTCCTAAGGTTAGAGCCTCCTCATCGTTCAAAGAAGCTATGTTCAACTGCCATCTCATAAGGCATATTATTAGCATGCATACAAGAATTACTATCATGGTTGGCCATATACTCCACGTTACAGAGGAAAAGCTTCCGAGTAACCAAAAGACTATCTGAGGCAGTTGATTATCTGTATCGGCAAGATACTTTGCAACACCTAAAAGAGAGATAAAAAAGGCATTAACAACAATTCCTGATATAACTAATCCTAAGATTGATGCATTCCCATGGTTCCCTGCTAATAGGAAAGCTAAAATAACAGCCAGTATTCCAAACATAAAAGACGTTAATTCCAAATTGTGAAAATTTAGGTTAAGTAGTATAGCAACAGCGGCCCCAAAAGCTGCTCCGCTGGAGACTCCTAAAATGTCAGGGGATACCAGTGGGTTTTTAAAGATACTTTGATAGGAGGCACCAGCAACACTCAAACCACTACCTACCAATATAGCAAATATAATTCTTGGCAATCTGATGTTTAGTATGACGGTTTTATCCAAATTTTGAGATGATATACCAAAGATTACCTTCAATACAACCTTGAACGGAACATGATAAGTTCCTATTGATAATGAAAACAGAAATATTGCAATGAATAGCAAGCAAAAAATAAGGTACTTGAAGTACTTGATCACGGCAAGAAACCCTCAATTTTTATATCTTTTAAACTTAATCCCCAGAAAGTTCTATAATAAACGGAAGCAGCTTGTTTTAAATTAAGAGATTTAAATATCTTAGGATGTGTAATTTTTGCTGTCCATAGAAGTCCTAAGGATGACTTTTCAGGTGTATACCAATCCGTTGAGCACCTTGCATTTCCATCAGTTGGAACCTTAAAAACCTTCTTATTTTTTACCGCGTTTACATACTTCAGCAGTTTGTTTTCATATACATCCTTTGCATCTCCTCCCCATCCTAATATTATGAAGTCTGGGTTCCATTTTATTATATCTTCTACAGAAATTAAACCAAGCATCCCCGGTACTTTTCTTGAAACGCTGATACATCCGGCTTTTTGAATAATATCATTTACCAGAGTATCGAATCCACCGCCTGATGTAAGTTCATTGCCTTTTGCACCTTGGTAACTTAAATAAAGGACTTTCGGATGCTTTTTTGTATCTCTTAAACGTTCATGTACATAAGATATTATACCTTTATAGTATTTTATGTATCTTTCCGCTTCCTCTGTGTGATCTGTATATGTCCCTAATTTGGCAATGCTTTTAAGCAGTTGGCCAATTGTTCCGAACGACCCCGGAACCGCTACCACAGGAATGCCGTAATGCTCTATTCTCCTATTTATGATTTTTGCAAAACTATTAACAACAAAATCCGGATGAAGTTTCACTATTGTTTCTATGTTTGGCTCCATAGTGTAGCCTATATCTGATGTTTTTTTCACGAAATTAGGTTCCACTTTAAGTATTAAGTTTCCAGAAAGGGGAATGGCCTTTATTCCAAAACCAGGATACCCTACTATGCCATTTTGAGCCTTTATTATAAATAAGGACGGTAGAATTTGAGGAAATAAAACAACATATCGCTTGTTAATAGTAGAAATAGTTGTCTGCTTCTTCTCGTGATGATTGGCTTGACCATTTTGTAAGCCATAAGCAGCGTTGGTTATAAAAAGAATTATAAATACAAATGGAATTAATATGCGTTTCATTTTCGACCAACATTGTCCTGAGCAAATGCCATAACACTTGCCCAAGGAAGCAAGAAAAGCACTTCTCTAACTGCCAATATCCCCTTAATTTCCATCTTTATCACCTCCAATTTTGCACTTAGTATCGTTATGTATAAATTATACATAACGTGATATAATTGTCAAGTATTGAAGGAGGATATAACTGATGAGCGAAAACGTAGAGTTTGATCTGCTTGCAAGGGAAGTATTTGCCCCTATTTACCCTGTAATTGCAAGAACTATAAAGAATAAAACTGGCATAGATCATGGAAGATGCTTAGATGTTGGATGTGCTGGTGGATATCTTGGGATTGCGTTGGCAAAAATCACCAATCTGCATGTCTATTTACTTGATAAATCCCCAAAAATGCTAAACATTGCAGAAAGGAATGTTAAGGGTTCAAGCATAAAGGGAAGGGTAACAATTACAGAGGGAGATGTTCATCGATTACCCTTTCAGGATAAGTTTTTCAACATTGTAATCAGCAGAGGTTCTGTATTTTTCTGGAAAAACCTGATCAAGGCATTTAAGGAAATTCATAGAGTTCTTGTACCCAACGGAGTTGCATATATTGGTGGTGGTTTTGGCACAACGGATTTGTTAGAGGAAACAAAGAAAAAGATGGATGCAATAGACCCAACCTGGAAGGAAAAAGTTGGGGTGAACCTTGGTGCTAATACTATTGTGAGTTTCCAAGAAGCATTACATTGTGCCGAAATAAATACGTTTACTTTATCCCAAGAAGGTGCAGGATTGTGGGTGATAATTCGTAAAACAGATGATTCATAAAATAACCTTAAATTTCCGGTACTATCAGCGGAGTATCATCCACCCTTAAGAGTTTCGACTTTATGCCGTAGAGGTTTTCAATTAGACTTGGGTTTACGATATCTCTTTTACCATAAGCTATAACCTTCCCGTTCTTAATGGCCAACATCTTATCCGAAAATCTCAATGCCATGTTTATGTCATGAAAGACTATAAGGGTTATAATTTGCATCTTCTCTGTTAGATCCCTGACCAGGTTCATAATCCCTATCTGATTACTAATATCGAGGTTGTTCATAGGCTCATCCAAGAGTAAAACGTTTGGTCTTTGCACAACTGCCCTTGCTATCCAAACCTTTTGAAGTTCTCCACCGCTCACAGACTTAAGGCTTTTGAACGCAAGGGATTCCAATTTGAAAAGTTTGATTATTTTTTCAGTAACCTTTATATCCTCATCACTTACACTCCAACCCATGTAGGGTTTTCTGCCAATCAGGACTGCATCGAAAACCGATATAGATGACCTGACAAGGTCTTGTGGTGTATAGCCTATCGTTTTGGCGAACTCGTTTCCACTGAGATTAGCAATATCCTTAAAACCAAGTAATATCCTACCGCTTGAAGGCTTGCTTACCCTTGCTATGCACCTTAAAACTGTTGATTTGCCGGCACCATTTGGACCTATTATGGATGTAATCTCTCCACCCTTAGCAGAAAAACTAACGTTATCCAATATCAATCTTCCGTCCTTGTACCTAAACCTTAAATCCTCAATCCTCAAGCATGCTTGCTTATCGGTAATTTCCTCCCTCCATTTTTACCAAAAGGTATAGGAATAGTGGCACACCCACAAAGGAAGTCACAATGCCAACGGGTATCACAATAGGTGGTATTATAAGTCTTGATACGATATCCGATGCAACTAATAAAATGGCACCTACAAGACATGATGCAGGAATCAGGAATCCCTGATCACTTCCCATGATGAGCCTCGCTATGTGTGGAGCAACAAGCCCTAAAAACGGAATTATCCCTATGGCAGAGACACATGTAGCTACTAAAAGCGATGTAAGAATAAAGCTGATGAGCCTTAATTCCTTAACATTTACGCCAAGCGATTCAGCAACCTCCTTTCCCATGCTGAGTGTATTCAAATCCCATCTTTTATAGAGAAAAAACGAAAACACCAATACAAAGACAGCAACCTGCAGGATCAAGGCGTTCCATGTTATTCTGCTTACATCACCGAAACTCCAGTAAACGATCTCAGAAAGCTGAACCTCGTTTGCAAAGTATTGAAGGAACATGACGGCAGCTGTAAAGAACATGTTGAGTGCTATACCTGCAAGGATAATGGCCTCAGCGCTTAACTGCTTTAACCTTGAGAGCAAAAGTATTGAAAATGCCGACGACAGAGATCCGATAAATGCAGAAATGGTAACTATGTACGGAATTTTAAGGTTTAGAAACATAATGGCAACAGCTGCGCCAAACATTGCACCGTGTGATATGCCCAATGTTATAGGACTTGCAACCGGGTTCTTCAATGTGGATTGAAGAACATTTCCGGCAAGCGATAGGCTTGCACCGATAAATATTGCCCCTAAAACCCTTGGAAGCCTGATGTTCCACATTACAACACCGGCTTTTCCGTTTGGTTCAAGAAGGTTCTCCAGTATTCTACTCAACGGTAAATGAAACTGACCAATGGAAATAGCATATACTGAAAGCAAAAGTAGAGATAAAACAGAGAAGAGAAGTAAGAATAATTTTCTTCTCTGTTTTGACTTATACTTTTTGGCTTCATTCATGGTTTCTTCGGAAGTGAAAGTACGGGTTTCACTAAACTCATATTCAGCTTACCAAAACCACCCCATTCTTTCTTCAACTCCTCATACAATGGTTTGCCAACGAGAAAAGAGTATATCCTGTTTGATGTTTCCTCAACATCAACATCCTTGAATGCTTCAGGGTACATGATTTTTCCTATGTAATAGGCATCAGCCAAAGCAGTTCCTATGTTTGTAGCGTAGAAGTTATAAGGTAAAAGCCCATAGACCTTTCCCTTCTTGAATGCCTTGAGCGAATTGTAAAACTTGATGTTCCTCATGTAATTGGCTTTTATCAGGCTCAAACCTCCCTCATCAAGGAAGATAACATTCGGATTCCATGCAAGCAATTGCTCCTTATCTATGAAAACATGTCCCTTTGCCTTTAAGTTGGATGCAACGTTTTTAAGGTTCAAAAACCTGAACGGTGGATAATCAGCAATGGTACTTTCTATTCCATGCACTCCCCTTTGACCAACACCGCCCACGTAAATGGTAAGCTTACATGGTTTTCTGCCTCTATGCCTTAGATCATTCTCGATTGATTCAATGAAGTTCTCAACCTGTTCAGCTCTCTTCTGTTTATTCAATACCTTACCTACTATGCTTAGTGACTTAAACACATCCCTTTCATAAAACGTTGCCGATTTGCCATACGAAAGGACAACCGTAGGTATGCCGGTCTTTCTCTCAATCATATCAGCAGTTGATTTACTAACATAGCTTAAGAAGATTACATCGGGCTTCAGCTTGATAATTGCCTCAAGGTTTGGAAGCTTACCCGGGCCACCCTGTCCTATGGATGGAAGGCTCAGGAGTTTCCTGTGTGCAAGTAGATACGGTTTTCCCTCGCGATGCCTCTTCTCAAAGTCCTCTACACCCACAACCCTATCTGTAGCGTTCATATATGTGATGAGCCTTAGAGCCCCAGGGCCACAGCATACGATTCTATTAACGTTTTCTGGAATTGTTATTGTTCTATTGCAGGTATCAACAACGGTTTTACCAGGTTTACTGCCAACACTAAAACAGCCAAATGTTAAGGCTAAAAAGGCCAAAAACAAATACCTTAAATTATTCATCAGAACTCCTTGGTCATCCTAAACGTAAAGCACCTTTCAAGTACTGGCGAGTCAATACGCTCGTATGCCTTTCTATCAAAGATATTTTGAGCCAGGAAGTCAAAGCGAAGGGTTTTGCAGCTGTAATTCAATGCAACATTGTATGTAGTGTATCCTCCAAGTGTATCTATGGTCTGAAGTGGCGCACCGCCGGTAGGCCTCTTCCCTACATAATGGACTGATGGCGTAATATTGACGTTCCTATACGGTTTGATTCTCAGGTAACCGTCAAGCTTCCATTTCGGAATGTTTGGAAGTCTCTTTGAATCAATAAGCAGCCTGTCACCGCTTTTATGTGTATTCTCGTACGTTAGTAAACCCCTAAAACTCACATTTCTCATCAATAATTTTCTACCTTCAAGTACTGCACCGTAAAGCTTTACATTGTCTATGTTGTATGTTGGTGCATGCCAAGTAGGATATTTTCCTACATAATCATTAATGTAGGTACAGAATCCCTTTAGGTTCAGGTTTAAACCTTCCTTATGGTACTTCGTTCCAACCTCGAGACCGTAACCTGTTTCTGGCTTTAACTTTCCAAGCGCTTCTTGCCAGCTTTTAACGTTAACCTTTCCATTCTTCACAAACCTGCTGAGCGATGGTGTTGACTTTATAACGCTTTTAGCCCTTGCGCTTGGCATGTAGTTGCTGAACCACCTGAAGTAATCCATTATCTTAGGTGGTGTGAATATAGTTCCGGCTGATACGTACGTGGATAGGGATTCAATAGGTTCAAAGCTCAGCGTTTCTGAAAGGTCTAAGTGGTGCTTATCACTATTGAATCCAAATTTCTCAGTTTTTTTGCTTGGTAAAAATCTATTACTTGCCCCGAAAACGTTGTACCAATCAAACCTCATACCCGTGGTTGATGAAACCCTTTTACTAATTGGCCTTTTGTATTCACCGAAAAGGGCATACATGTTGTTGTGGACTCTAATGTACTCATTCAACCATACAACCTTATTTTTATAGAAAGGTGTTGAGAAGTGTGTTCTTGTCTTTGGCCTTCTAAACTCGAAACCCAGCTTTAGATTTCCACCTACCGGAAGTTCACCATTCCACTTCAACTTCAAACCCGGAAAGTAAACGTTGGTATGATCCATGTTGTACTCTAACTCATATGGTAACCTCTTGTAACCGCCTTTCTTCTTCACATAGTAGGTTTCTGGGTAATCCTTCCTTTCCTGCTCGTTGTAAAAGATGCTCAGATTAAATGGATTTACATTCGCATTCAGATCATATCCATCATTTGAATATGTGAAGTAGCTTCCAGGTTCGTACTTCCACTTCTCATACATGTTGAACTTCATATCCCTATCAAATGGGTATCTTTCCTTTCTGAAGTTGTGAAACATCAAGCCGTTGAGCTTAATATTACTGAAGTTCATGCTTGGCATTAGACTGTAGTTGTAGTTCCTTATGTACTGACGGTCAAGTTGTGTATGTGTTTCCAAGAATCTTCCGGACGCAATCAAACCAAGGTTTTTGGTTCCTGCATTGAGTAGGAGGTTTTCCTGATGTTCTTTAAATTTTCCAGCTTCAACAGAAACTTTACCATGTAAGCCCCTTGATGGTTTCTGCATGATTAAATCAACGGCACCGCCTGACTGGTATCCATACTCAGCTGAAAATGGGCCCTCGATAAGTTTAACGGATTTTAAGCCTTCGTATGGAATCGTATCCCACTCAAATGCCCTGGCATGATAAGTACCACGGTTTGCAACCGGGATGCCGTTTATCATTATCCTATACTTTTCATCATTCAAGCCTTTTATAAAAACCTTCTTTCCAAACTGGGAATTCTGAACAATCACGCCTTTCTGATTTTGTAGTA
>CAZXGR010000028.1:0-12953 GCA_964640245.1 uncultured bacterium
AAGTAAGCAATCTGTAATCTTCAAGATGTACATTTACCTAAAGATCAAGCAAGGAGATGTTATGGTAAAGTACGATAAAATTGCAAAGATCACCATTTTATTTTGGTTATTGAAGATAGTAGCAACCACGCTTGGCGAAACGTTTGGTGACTTTCTATCTATGAGCTTAAAATTAGGCTACTCTAAAGCATTTTGGATAACCTTTATAATATTGATTATTGCGTTAGTCATTCAGCTAAAGGTTAAAAGGTATATTCCTGTGATCTTCTGGCTAACAATAATAGGCACAACAACTACTGGAACCGAAATTTCAGATTACATTGATAGGGTTTTGGGAATAGGTTATATTGGCGGAAGTTTACTACTGTTTTCATGTCTAATGGCAACACTAATGCTGTGGCGTGTAAAGTTCAAGAATAACAAGGTATATCCAATATACGAAACCGAAAAAGAGGTTTACTTTTGGGTTGCAGTACTGTTTTCAAACAGCTTGGGAACGGCATTCGGGGATTTCTTAAGCGATGTTGTTGGGCTAAGCTACATAGAAGGCGCAGCTGTAACATTATGTATCATCCTTGTTGCCATTCTAATCGACTATTTAGGTGAAATTAACGAAACGGTACTTTTCTGGATAGCTTTCATATTTACAAGGCCTTTCGGTGCTACATTCGGTGATTTTTTAACGAAGCCTGTTAAAACTGGAGGGTTGCACTTTGGAAGGCTTGATGCCTCCCTTATTGAGCTGATTGTATTCATAGCGCTTCTATTGATAGAATACAGAAGGTTAAAAAAGGACGGACAAAACAAGATCACCTTAGAATAGGAAGCCATGCGAATACTCTTAATAGAGGATGAGAAAACACTTGCGACCACACTTAAAAGGGGATTATCTGAGGAAGGTTACATCGTTGATTTGGCGTATGACGGGAAAAACGGATACGTTTTATCAAGATGCAGGCCTTATGACATCATCATACTTGACTTAATGCTGCCGGGAATGGATGGAATGGAACTATTAAGGAAATTAAGAGACAAAGGTTTAAAGACACCTGCTCTTATCCTAACCGCTAAGGATTCCATAAAGGACAAGGTAGATGGCCTTAACAGCGGAGCGGATGACTATCTAACAAAACCATTTTCCTATGATGAACTCCTTGCAAGGATCAGGGTTTTACTTAGAAGAAGGAATGACCTCAAAACATCTAAAATTAAGATCTATGATTTAACAATCGACACATCCAACAACTGTGTAAAAAGAGAAGATAGGGAAATAGGGCTTTCAAAAAAGGAATATCAGCTCTTGCTTTTGTTAATTACAAATAAAAATAGAATAGTAGATAGAAAACTAATCATGGAGAAGGTATATAACGATTACCCCTTAAGCAATGCCGTGGATGTTCTGGTTAATCGACTAAGGAATAAGTTAGATAAAGGTTTTGATGTTAAACTCATACATACGGTAAGGGGATTCGGATACATGATAAAAGATGAGGATTAAATCATTCAAGTTAAGGCTATCCACTGCGTTTTTAGCATTACTATTCCTATCATTAACTTCAATCTCTGTGATATCCGTACTTATCCTAAGGGAATTAACCATTAAAATGACAAGAACATCCCTAAAAGTTGAATCTAATGAGGTTATAAATGATATTTTGGATGAAAACATGGATGAACCATGCAGATATCCAGATAAACTAATGGATGGAGTATGTATTCCAGCTGAAACAGTAAAAACCTATAATCCTAAGAACCATCAATCATCCCTGATAATAGGAAGGGGAAATGATGTGCTTTTCAAATCAACTGAGGATAAAAACGGAACATACCTAAAAATTACCAAGAATATAAATACCCCAAAGCTCAAAGGGACCTACATAACGATAGGAAGGAACATCTCGCTACAGATGAAGATCATAAAGTGGTTTAGCATTGCCATGCTTATTCTTGGACTTTTAATGATGTTTATCGCTACTTTGATGCTGTATAGCATTCTTAAACAGGAGTTTAAACCACTTGATAAACTAATAATGAAACTAAACGAACTGTCAAAACATAACACTAAGAAATTTGAGGTTTCAATTCCTGAAAATAGCTCAAATGAGATAACGTTTTTATCAAATTCCATCAATAAACTGCTCAGAAAGATAAACAAACTGATAGAAAATCAAGAGAACTTTATATCCAATGCAGCACACGAGCTTAGAACCCCTTTAACCGTGATATCATCGGAAGCAGAAATAGCTTTAAAGAAGAGGAGAAGCAATGAAGACTACAGAAGATCGTTAAGCTTAATTAAGAATGTAAGCATTCAATCATCAAATATCATCAAAAAGTTGCTGCTGATGTCAAGGTTAAGCCTTGACAAACAGAAGGTTAGCTTTGAGAAAATCGAGCTTGGGGAGGTTATATACCAAGCGGTTAACCTTGTCCGTCCGGATGCAGATAGAAAGGGAACAAACATAAGATTGAATTTGAATGAAGGTTTATATGTGAATGGTGATAGAACCCTGCTTACACAGATGTTCCTGAATATCCTTGAAAATGCCGTTAAGTACAACAGAGAAAATGGAAAGATTAGGATCACGGCACGTAAGGATAATGGACTTATATTGGTAAGCATAGCGGATACCGGCATCGGCATGACCAAGGATGAAGTCAAAAATGCATTCAAGAGATTTCAGAGGTTTAGCAAATCCGAAAGGGGTTTAGGCATAGGCCTTACAATAGCCAGGGAAATAGCATCCATGCACAATGCAAGTATAAGCATGGAAAGCGAGCCGGGCATGGGGACAACGGTAACGATTACGTTTAAGCAAATTTAGGATTTGCTATCTGCTTTTCTTCACTCCAACCTTATCGCAGTACCTTTCGATTGGGCATCTGCTACAGAATGGGGATATTGGACGGCATATGTTTTGGCCTAAGGTTACTAAAAGATCGTTGTACTCTATCCAGTAATCCTTTGGCAGTTTTGCCCTTAGGGCAAACTCTGTTTCCTTTGGGTTTTTGGTTTTCACGTAACCAAGCCTGTTTGAAATCCTATGAACATGCGTATCGACACATATTCCAGGTTTATTATAGCCAAGCGTAACGACAAGGTTTGCCGTTTTTCTCCCAACACCGGGAAACTTCAACAGTTCATCTATTGTATTCGGAACATTACCACTGTAATTATCAATGAGTATCCTGCATATTTCCCTGATGTCCTTTGCCTTTCTCCTGTAAAACCCAACGGGATATATGAGTTCCTCGATCCTTTTCTCCGTTAAACTCACCATGCTGTAAGGATTATCAGCAACCCTAAAAAGCTTCCTTGAGGCTTCAATAGTTACAGCATCCTTTGTTCTTAAGCTCAAAATCGTCGAAATTAGAACTTTAAAGGGATTGCCCTTGTTTCTTGAAACCAGCGTAACAGCAGGAGCTTTCCAGCTTTTAACCGTTTTTCTCAGTATAGCTATGATTTGATGTATTGACCTGTCATCCAAGGTAACTCCAATCTTGCCTGTTAATCTTACATCAATTTCACACGTAATCATTCTGTAATCTTCGGCATATACAATTCGAAAAGGAGGATTAAATGAGATTAATTGCATTCTTGATGTCATTTTCCATAAGCACCAACGTATTTGCAGCTAACCTATCCAAAACTTACAGGCAGGATATAAACTATTCTATTGATAATCTCAGTAATCAGAAGATAAAGCTGATGGGCTTCACTGCATTGCTCGGCAGTAGTTTCCTCCTTGATAGAGGCACGAGAAGCTACTTTAAAAGGCACAGAAATAGCAAGATGAGAAGATTTTCAAACTGGATGAACGAATTCGGAAACGGTTACTATCTAATGCCTGCAGCCTCGGCTTTAGGAACGATTGGATATGCCGAGAAGGATGAAAAGCTTTTGGATGCTTCGTTTACATCCGTTGAATCGGGATTAACGGCAGGCATTGTTACGGTAGGCATAAAGGCACTGGTTGGTAGAGAAAGACCATATGCCACAAATAATCCATTTAAGTTTAAACCATTTTCCATCACATCAAGGACAAA
Organism: uncultured bacterium; assembly: GCA_964640245.1. Lineage (GTDB taxonomy): Bacteria > Aquificota > Aquificia > Desulfurobacteriales > Desulfurobacteriaceae > CAZXGR01. The sequence continues at coordinate 4,048 of CAZXGR010000028.1, forward strand.
GTACCACTCGTTTCCTTCTGGCCATACAACAATGGCATGGGCAATGATCACACCCTATGCAGTTTACTACAATCAACCGTTGCTCTACTTGATTCCCCTATCGGTTAACTTTGCAAGGATTTACAAGAACAGACACTGGTTATCTGACACGGTTATGGGAACCGGTATAGGCTTCTCAATTGGTTATCTATTCTCAGAATCACATAAACAGAATAGGTTTACCTTGATCTCCGATGGCAGAAGCCTATGTCTTGGAGTAAGGTTTTGATCAAAGGATCATTTTTAATGATTCTCATTATTGTAACTTACGGATGTGGCAGATACCAACCGTATCCTCTATCAAAGGTCAATGAAGGTCTCAAAAAACCTCCATTCGCTGAAATAAGGATTACGCCGCATGAAGCAGCCGTAATGGCCATCCTTCACAACCATAAACTGAAAACGGAAAGAGATAAACTAAAACTAAGCCATGCAAACTTCTCGGAATCCATATCAAATCCAAGTACAAGAGGATCCTTTGGCATCAAAATACCGCTTAAAAATGCTTCTTTCATCGGCTATGATGTCGGCATATCGTGGCTTATAGGAAAGCTTACAGCGGAACCTTTATACGAGAAAGCAGACAAATTCGACCGTGAAGAGATGAGGCTTAAAATTGCATGGGATGAATGGTTGATGGCTAACACAGCACAACTTAAAGCCACTAAGGTTTTATACGATGAAAGAAAACTATCTTTATTAAACAACATCTTGCAGAAAGCAAGGGAAAACGTAGAAACGCTAAGTAATTACCTATCAGAAGGAATAATTACCATTGATAGGTTTAACGATCATCTCGATTACCTAAAATCTCTGATAATAGAAAGGGTAAAACTGCAGCAGAAGCTCAATAATGACAAATTTGCACTTAAAAAGGCCATAGGATTAACGGAAAATTGTAAACTGACTATCATTGATAATGCTAACAGGAATATCAATATTGAGAAACTCAAGAACAGTATTTCCTTAATTGACGCGAAAAGGTTCGATATCTTGGCACTGAAAAAGGCTTACAGCAAAAGGGAAACAATGCTAAAGGCATCCTATGCAGAACAGATTTTACCAGTATCCATAAGTTTAAATTTTGGAAAGGATACGGACAATGCATTTGTAATTTCCCCAGGTATAGCCATTTCATTTCCAACCTTTAATAAATCTAAGTTAAAGGTTAAAGGGTACGAGAGAAGGATTGTATATGATGAATATGAAAACAGGCTTTACATGGCAAGGATCACGGCTCAAAAGCTCTTAAGTAACTTAAGAAAACTTCGTAGTTTGTTAAAGATTGAATTGAATAATCTCGAAAATCTAAGGCACAGATATAACCTTTATAAAAATTACTGTAAAAGTGGACTAATTTCTTACCTCCAGTTAATTCAATTGAAAAGAAAAACAGACTTATTAAAGCTTAAAATTCTTGATTTGAATGAATCCACACGTGAAAATCTGATAGCTTTAGCTATGGATACAGGAACAAGTTTAGAGGATTAGATGAAGAAGGCAATCATTTTATCTTCCCTATTAGTGGTTGTGATGGCTTTGATGTTGTGGCTTTCATTGAGAAAACCAGAAACAGCAAAGGTTAAGAAGAGAAGGAAACCGAACTTAGTCATGTTTTGCCATCCAGTCTGTAGGTCGTTTAACGAAACCGTTCCTTTCTTTGGAAACATAAAGCCCAAAAACAGCATAATTATCGCTCCAGCCGAAAGTGGAAGAATTATTTGGACAATCAACCCAAAGGTTATCTCCGTTAAAAGTAGAGTACCTCTTTTCAAGCTTGGAGGTAAAAAGTTAAACTATGAATTAAACAAAATCAAATTAAATATAGGAGCCCAAAAGAAGACTCTAAAAAGCCTCGAAAAACTCTTACATCTTAAGCAGCAAGCATTTAAAAATAGGCTTATAACAATCGATGAAATCCTAAACATTAAGGAGAAGATATCAAAACTTTGGTTTAACATTGAGTTAAATAAGGAAAAACTAAACTTACTTCAGCAAGAAACGTTGATAAAAGCACCTATGGATGGTTTATTTGCATCCGATGTTGGCATTGGCCAGCTTGTAAGCAAAGGGGATAAGCTCGGAACGTTAAAAGACACAAAACACTTAATGATAAAAGGGTATGTCTTTTGGAACAAGAATATACCATTGCTTGGAAGAACGGTAAGAATAGGAAGGTTTACGGGAAAGATCTGTTGTGTCTTACCAGAAAAAAATAGGTACGGTGCAAGGGTAATTTTAGTATCAGGCAAGAACCTAAATCACTATTTTTCCGTTGGAGAAGAAATATCCGGAGATGTAGTGATCCCTTATCAAAGCGAAATGTTCATTCCGGAGGAAGCAACAGCAGCTGATGAAGAAGGAAAGACCTTTATATTCAAGGTAAACAACGGAAAAATTGGGAGGATAAGGGTAACCTTGGGTAAAAGAATGGGAAATTACATTGAGGTAGTTCAACCAAAACTTAAGACTTCCGATAAACTGATGTACAATGCCTACGAGTACCTTAATAAGGATTTCTCAAAAAGGTTTAAGGTACCGGATTAGATGAGAAGATTACTTGAATTTTTCATCAAAAACAAGATAGGTTTAGCCATAGTTATCGTAATTCTAATCTCCCTTGGTTCCTTATCCATATTTAAAATGCCAGTTGATCTATTTCCACCAATGAACATACCTGTTGTCAGCGTCATATCCCATTACCCAGGAGCATCACCCAAGGACATGGAAACCTCAGTTACGAAACCCATTGAGGAAAAGATGTTAGGCATTCCAAATGTGAAGAGAGTTTCCTCTGTATCTGCGGAAGGCTCCTCCGTAGTAACTGTTGAGTTTAACTGGGGAACACCGCTTCTATACGCAAGGCAAACCGTTCAATCAAAGTTGAGTGAGGTTTTACCTCTGCTTCCAAAATCCGTAATGCCAAGAATCGACAGCATCGGCACGAGGCTTCAAAACATCTACGGATTTATTCTCTATGGTGATAATCCTTCTAAGCTGTATGACATCGCAAGATACAAGATAGCGCCCATACTCATGAACGTTAACGGCATTTCATCTGCTGATGTTATAGGTGGTAACAGAAAAGCAATAATTATTAAGATTCCTATAGGTAAACTTTTAAGGTCTCACGTTAGCTTAGAGGATATCTTAAAGGCTTTGAAAAGAAGCAACCTAATAGAGATAGCAGGTTTTAACAGTGGATCTGGAAAGGAATACATCGTTAAAGGTGATGCAAGAATAAGGAAAATCAAAGATATAGCCAGATTACCCATAAAAAACCACATCCTTCTTGGAAGTATAGCGAACATCTCATTTGGAGTAGCACCCAAGCATTACGTCGTTTACGGCAATGGGCAAAAAGCCGTTGCGGTTATGGTAAAGAAGGAGGTTGGAGCAAATACGATCTCGGTAGTTAAAACCATGAAACAAAAGCTTAAGGATATAAAGCAAACACTTCCAAGAAATATTAGAGTTAAAACCTTCTACAACCAGGCAGAGATAATATCTGAATCCCAAAGGGAAATAGTAAATGACCTACTAATTGGTTCTATACTTGTTTTCCTGATACTCTATTTATTTTTAGGCTCAGCAAAACCTACTTTGATAGTCGTATTAACTATTCCTATAACATTTCTAACAACGATACTTGTAATGCATATGCTTAACTTAACGTTCAACACGATTACGATGTCAGCACTCGCACTATCCATAGGTATGGTGGTGGATGATGCCATAGTGGTAAGCGAAAACATCTATCGGTTGAGCGGTCTTCTTAAAGATCCATTAAAGGCAAGCATTGAAGGAACTCTGGAAATTGCCCCCGCTGATGCCTCTGGTACATTCACAACGGTCGCTGCGTTCTTACCCCTTTTACTCCTTGGAGGAATTGCATCGGTATTTCTAAAACCCTTTGGTATAACATTGAGCATTGCTCTCTTAGTATCCTTGTTGCTTTCGCTCTCCATTGTACCTGCTTTATTCTCAATGGGAAATCATAAAGACATCCAGAAAAGCTACCCAATATCCAAAATAATAGGTAAGTTAAAAACATCCTTAAGCTATATCCTCAGGTTCTCATTCAAGCACAGAGCTTTAACCGTAATTACCTCTATCCTACTTTTGGCTACGATCCCAATCGGGCTTATCGTAAGCAAAATTTCTCTACTGCCTCCGATCGATGAAGGAGCAATACTTCTCGAATACGTCATGCCACCGGGAACTTCCCTAAATGAAGGTAACAGAACAGGCAGGATAATCGATGAAACTGCACTTAAAAACCCGAACGTATCTACGGTTTACAGAAGAACAGGTTCCCCTTCAAACAGCTATATGCTGGAAGGACCAAACAGAGGGGAAATTTTCATAAAGCTCAAGCCAAAGTCAAGAAGAACCGAGGATGTCTCATCGGTTATCGATGAACTCAAAAAGGATCTATCGAACTTGAAGGGCACGATATTCCTATTCCATCAACCAACTCAGGAAAACATAGATGAAAGCTTCTCTGGTTTGCCTGCATTCTTTGGCGCAACGATATATGGGAATAACTACCAAAAGCTCATAGATATTTCAAGAAAGGTTAAATCCATAATGGAAAAAACACCCGGCATAACAGGTGTGATAAACAATGCTGAGTTTAGAGTACCTGAAAGGGTAATCAAGGTTAGGTACCCGCAACTTGCACTTTACAACTTAACGGCAAGAGAGGTTTTAGACAACTTAAGAGCTGCAAAGTTAGGCATAGAAGCAACAAATACCATTAGAAATAACATGGAAATTCCCATCATCGTTAAACTTAAAGGGACTGAAGATTTAATGAATTTACCGATAGTGAGCGAATCCGGCAGCGTTGTTCCATTGTATAGGTTGGTAAAGGCAAAGAACAATTACATTTCACCATCGATAACACATTTAAATGGCCAAAGGGAGATAACGATAACCTCCGATATTGATGGAAACCCATTCCACATAGTTAAGGAACTCAAGGAAAGAATCAAGCTCCCTAAAGGTTACATGCTTGAGTTTAACGGTCAATACAGGGTAATGGTAAAAACGATTATCCAATTTGGGGTTATTGCCTTATTAGCAGTAATCCTTATTTACCTTATCATGGCCAACCAATTTAGGTCCTTTATTCAACCGCTTGTCGTTTTATTCGTAATTCCACTATCAATGGTAGGGGCAATTGTTCTCTTGTTTTTAACGCATCAAGGCCTAAATGTATCCTCAGCTATGGGTATGATAACCCTCATCGGCATTTCTGTAAACAACGCTATAGTTTTGGTCGATTACAGCAACAAGTTAAGGTCTGAAGGAAAAACCCTGGAGGATTCCCTAATTGAAGCTGTATCGGTGAGGATACGTCCAATCCTTCTTACCTCATCAACTACGATACTCGGTTTGCTTCCGGCAGCAATCGGAACCACGATAGGTTCACATATATTCCAGTCATTTTCCATAACGGTAATCGGTGGCCTGATAACCGGGAACATGGCAACCTTGATGATACTGCCGTCCGTCTTGACATTGGTTGACAATAAGCACACCTAAGCCTATCAATTACGGCATGGAGATTAACAGAGAAATCATACTTGCACCGATAGCAGGATACACGCACTCAGCTTTTAGGCAACTCTGTAAGGAACTTGGAGCTGACAGGACGTATTCCGAGCTGATAAACGCAATGAGCGTGATAAAAAACAGAAAACAAAGGGAACTAACCTACTTTTTGGACAGGGAAAGGCCGACACACCTTCAGGTTTACGGGAGGAATGCGGGCGAAATCTCAGAGGCAGCTTACATATTAGCCTCAAGGTATAAACCGGATGCCATCGACATAAACTTTGGATGCTCAGTTAAAAAGGCTCTAAAGGCAAAGGCAGCAGGCTATCTTCTACAATTTCCAAGAGAAATGGGAAGAATTGTATCTCAAACGGTGGAAGCGGTAAGGCCACTGAATTTACCGGTAACGGCAAAGATACGTTTGGGCTTTGAAAACGACAACTTAGAAGCAATAGCTGATGAGTTGATATCCAATGGCATTTCGGTTATAGCTCTACATGCACGAACGGCGAAGCAGGGCTTCTCCGGAAAGGCAAATTGGGATAGAATAAAGAGACTTAAGGAAATAGCTAAGGATATACCGATAATAGGAAACGGCGATATTAAATCGTGGCAGGACATAGACGGGATGTTTGACCAAACAGGTTGTGATGGTGTAATGATTGGAAGGGCAGCCATTTCAAATCCCTGGATATTCAGGGAGTATAAATTAAGATCAAGTATATCTAAAAGTTTAAGCGAAAGGATCGAATTCATCTTAAGGGAACTTGAGTTGATGTTTAAGTTCATGGAAAGGGAAAGGGCATGCAGGATGATAAAATCACAGATAGTGGCCTTGGTGAAAGGAATAAGGGGAAAATCGAGGCTAAATGAAATGGCAATGAGGTCAAAAAGTTGCGATGAGTTAATTGGAAATCTAAAACAAAGGGTTTTATTGGAGGAAACATGAAAAAACTCTACCTTATATCATTTTCAAGATCATGCTCCGTTGAAAACTACTTCTTTGCTGAGGAATTAGAGTTTATCAACGATGCACATGTAAAGTGCAAGGGGTACTTTACCTCAAGCGAATCCATCGGCGAATACAAAAGGTTGAAGAACGAGAACGTTAAACCAAAAATCCTAATCATTCCGCAGAGTAGCTACGAGTTTATTGAAGAACTGACAGTTGAACCTTAACGGGCAATCCTTGCAAATGGGATTTTTCCTGCAGTGTTCCTTGCAGTGCTTAACGATTAAGGCATGAAGCTCATTATAAATGTAAACGTTTTTATCGGTTGGCTTTATCGAGTTCTCAACAAGCAACTTAACGGATTCATAGCTTGAATCCTCTATAAATCCAAGTCTTGAGAATAACCTTTTTGTATATGCATCAACGACGAAAGAAGGCTTGCCAAAGGCATACAGTAGAATTGAATCCGCTGTTTCCCTACCAATCCCCTTCACAGACAAGAGCTTTTTTCTTAAATCCCTAGTTGAATATTCAGAAAGTCTCTTGAAATCTCCATTTTCAGTGATAAACCTTGAAAGGTTCTTCAGGTAAACAGCCTTCTGATTGAAGAAACCTGCTGGCTTTATAGCAGATCTGAGTTTATCAATGGGGACATCAATAATTGCCTTAGGGGAAAGCAGGTTAAGCTTCTTAAGGTTTTCTATTGCAGATTCAACGTTCTTCCAGCTTGTATTTTGGGTAAGAACTGCACCAACACATACCTCAAATGGTGTCTGTGCAGGCCACCAGTTCTGTTTACCATAGACTTTCAGAAGAGTTCTAAAGAGAAACCAAGGATCAACTTCCTGGGCAGACATCGTTAAGCTTAATCTCTTTCAGCTTTGCTTTATCCTCTTTTATCTGCTTCCAGTTATTGCCTACCTTCTTTAAAAAATCAACTAAGACCTTTTTCTCCTCTGTTTTTGGCTCAATCAAGAAGTAGAGTATCTTGTTTCCTTCCCTCTTATCACCAATGATACCCGCATGCCTCAGTCTCATAAGATGACCTGAGATTGTAGCCATCTTAAGACCAAGGACATGGGCTATTTCGCAAACATAGGCAGGTCTCTCCTGTAAAATCTTAAAGATCCTAAACCTACTTGGCTCTCCAAGTTGTCTCACTGTTTCCAAGAAATCATCCATTTACCAATTCCTTAACAAACTTTACCCTCAATTTAGCTACCAAATCACTCAAATGTGCGTTTAAAAGTTTAACATTTTTCATTCCCTCTGTCTTTAGATAAATTAGGGAAATTACAGCCCTTGCTACACCCGGGCAGGCCACAACAACTGTTTTATCCTTTGGAATCTCGTTTAGTCTCGATGGCAACTCATTCATCGGAATTTCAATACCAAAACTCTTAAATGATAAAAGTTTTGTTTCTTCCTTTGTCCTAACATCAAGTAGAATGGCATTCCCATTCTTCCATTCCTTGAAGAACTCATCCAAACCCATCTTCATGCCACAACTTGAAAGGTAGGCCAAATCCATTCTTGATACTAAGTCCTTTAGCTCCATCTATTCCTCCTCTATATAAATTTCATGAACATCTTTGCCGCTAATATGAAAAACACTATTCCTAAGAGCTTTTTAATATCCCCTGGCCTCAAATACCTATGCGCAATGTAAGCAGCCAGGTAACCTGCAAAAGCCGAAGGTACAGCAGCATATAGTGTTAGTGCCCAATTAACGCTTCCCATCTTCCAATACGTTAAAAATGCCACGAATGAGGAAAATGGAACAGCAAAAGCTGTTGTAGCAGCAACCTTTTTGGGGTTAAGCCCGGAAAGTATCAAGAGCGGCGACATAACGCCGCCTCCACCCACGCCCAAGAACCCGGACAGAAAACCTGCAAGCCCACCTATGGATGCAGTTAAAACAGGTGAAACGTATTCCTTAAAGTTTTCTCCCGATTTCTTCGGAACGTAAACCATTATGCCTGCAAAGAGTAGGAAAAGTGCAAAGCACACACCAACGATCCTTTCAGAAATCAAATGGGATAGATAAGCACCAAACGGTGGAACAATCATGGATGCCACAACGAGGGGAACCGCCAGCTTAAAATCAACTAAGTGGTTCTTAATATTATGAACGCTTGCAGATGCTACTGATATAAAGTTAGTAAAAAGCCCTGCAGGCCTTGCTATTGAGAATGGAACACCCAAAAAGACAAGTATGGGTATAATGGCAACAGCAGCGCCCACGCCCCCAAGTGCAAAGATAAATGAAGCCGTAAATGAAATGGTTGCTACCTCAGTCATATTTACCATGTTACCCTCCAAAACTGCAACTTGGATAATATAAATCAAAATA
>CAZXGR010000029.1:0-12149 GCA_964640245.1 uncultured bacterium
TCTATATACCCTTTTTGATGTCAAGGCATCAAACACATCAGCTACTGCAACGATTCTCGCAGGGAATGGAATCTCGTCACCCTTAAGTCCCTTTGGATAGCCGGAACCATCGAACCTTTCATGATGATACATTGCAACCTCTGCTGGTTCCTCAAAGCCGGTTATGCCTGAAAGGATAAAGTAACCAATCTCCGTGTGAAGCTTAACAATCGAAAATTCCTCATCTGTAAGCCCACACGGTTTTAAAAGTATGGAATCAGGAATAACTACCTTTCCTATATCATGAAGCAACGCAGCCTTTTTAAGTGTCTTAAGTTCATCATCGGAAAGTCCAAGCTCCTTGCCTATCAGGCATGCATAGTGTGCTACCTTTTGGCTATGCCCCCTCGTGTAAGAATCCCTTAAGTCTTCAACCTTAATGAACTCACCGATAATCTGCTTTTTCCTTTCGACTTCAGTGGCTTCAGTCCATAGCTTGATGAAAGTATGGTGTAAAAATTCCAACGAAATCTGAAACATGAATCTCTTAATGGGATTATTCGTTTCAGAAACGCTTATCTTAATGGGTTCCATTTTAACTTCCCTAAGCTTTCCCTTTGGGCAACCCGAACTAAACAGTTTATCCTTGACAAAAACGGATATATAATCAAGCTTTAAAATGCTTCTAAACCTATCTAAGAACTTAGCTGGTTCATCGATAAGGGAAATTTCCTGAAGTTGCAATAGGATGTTCACGAACCGCCCGAAGACCAATGAGGCCAAGAGCACCATGAAAAACGCTAATATGTAGAATACTGCCTGCGGTGAGGAATTACCCAACAGATAAACTCTAAAGATCACTACAATCAAGAACAAGAGATCTGCAATGTATAGAAAGTCATTATATCCGCATGTAGAAACGTAAAGAAGGTTAAGTATTGAAAAATAGCCATCGGAAAGGGCATCAATGGAAACACCAGTATAAAAATCCAAAATCGAACCTATAAAAGGTGCCAAAAGTATCAGCTTCCTTGTGTTTTTATTATCCTTAAGGTAGATCAAAGCAGAAACCACCAACTGTGTAACACCGGGAATTCCATAGTAGATAGCAAGCATTTCATAGGAGTTATAAACTGAAAGTTGTCCTGAGAAATAGCTAACAGCTATACTAAATAAGAACACAACAGCAAGAAAGATGGCTATTAAAAGGTTAACTATTGCGAATTGGGGAAGAATTGGAAGCACTAAATCCTCTAAGCTTTTCTCCATTCCTACCTTTTTCTAAAGGTTCATTAAAACGCTTCACTCAAATATTTCCTCAATCAGGTTTTCCCAATTGGGGCTATCATCGGAATCAGAATCAAGCAGAATCGGTGAAACCTTTTCTATTACTTCATCCTTTACAAGGATTGGAACATCAAACCTCACGGCAAGATTTAGTGCATCACTTGGCCTTGCATCGATCTTTATAATCTCATTATCGGGCTTCTTAAGCTCCAAGAAGGCAAAGTATATGCCCTTATCAAAATCGTTTATTACAACTCTTTCAAGCGAACAGTTAAGAGATGAGATCATTTCCCTTACTATATCATATGGGAAAGGCCTCGGTGGAACGGCACCAGCTAAGTGCATTTCAAGAAGCTCAGCTTCCCAATTTCCCACCCATATAGGAATGGCAAACTTCTTCTCGTCATTTGCGAGTACAACTATAGGCATACCGTTAAGTCTATCCTGCGTTATACCTATTACGGATACCTCTTTCATTGCCATTTGCCTCCTTAACCTTTCCCCTAAGAAAAAACGGGGAAGCCTCCAATATCCTTATATTGGCAAACTTACCAATATAATCAGTGCTACCTTCAAATATAGTTAGCTTATTGTTCCTTGTCCTTCCAGAAAGTTCTGTTCCTTTAGGGCTTTTACCTTCAACCAGCACCTCCTGAACGGTTCCAACCTTTTTAAGGTTTGCTTCCTCCCCCGTTTTTGCCAAAAGGGATTGAAGCTCCTTAAGTCTTTCGGTCTTCACGTCCTTAGGAACATCATCTGTATATGAATAGGCCTTGGTTAAAGGCCTCGGCGAGTATTCAAATACAAAGCCGCTATCGAGTTTACACGTTTCTGCAAGTTCAAGGGTTTGCTTAAAATCCTCATCCGTTTCACCAGGAAAACCAACGATAAAATCCCCGGAAAGGGAAACGTTTGGGACATATTCCCTCAACATAGAAACCTTTTCGATATACTCTTCCCTTGTGTATCCTCTATTCATACGTTTTAGGATATTATTTGAACCAGATTGTGGCGGAAGATGAATATATTCACAAACCTTTGGTATATCCCTCATTGCTATTGCAATATCCTCGTTGAATCCGCATGGGTGAGATGTTGTAAACCTTATACGCTCAATTCCATCAACCTCTGAAATCATGTAAAGTAAATCGGAAAGCCTCTTACCGTCGTAGTTGTAGAAATCCACGTTTTGACCTAATAGATGAACTTCCTTAACTCCCCTTTGGGCTAAGCGTTTTGTCTCGTTAACGACAAGTTCAGGCTTAACGCTCCTTTCCCTTCCTCTTGTAAACGGCACTATGCAGTAAGTACAAAACCTGTTGCAACCTCTTTGAACTGTAATATATGCAACGTAGGGATTTGAAAGATAGGAATCTACAAATGGGAGATTATTCTCTTCCTCAATTTTCTCGTTGAATATCTCAACAACCCTCTTCTTTCTTGCCATTTCAAGGAGCTTCGGAAGCCTTGCAAAGTTGAACGTTCCAAATATCAGGTCAACGTGTCTAAACCTCTTGTAAAGTTCCCTATGTTCCCACTGTGGAATACAACCAGCAACAGCTATTAGAATATTTGGTTTCTTTTTCTTCAGGGCCTTAAGGTTTCCAACAAAACTGTAAGCTTTGTTATCAGGCTTTGCCCTTACACTACATGTATTAACGATGATTACATCAGCTTCATCCACGACATTGGTTTTCTCATAACCCAAATCCCTGAGGATACCAGCCATTTTCTCAGAATCGTTAACGTTCATCTGGCACCCAAATGTTTTAATGAAAAACTTCCTCACGGCAATTCCCTATTCACATGGGCGAGGTACAGACACGCCCTTTGGATAGACATATATCTCAACCCTCCTGTTCAGTGATCTACCTTCCGCTGTATTGTTAGGTGCAATTGGTTTCTTTGGCCCACATCCAAAGGTTAGCACTCTCTCAGGATCAACACCGCTTAGAACAAGCTCGTTCCTAACGGCTTCGGCTCTTTTCTCTGAAAGTCCAATGTTGTAGTTAAATGAACCTGTACTGTCCGTAAAACCGGCGACGACTATAACGGTGTTCGGATTTTGCTTTATCGTTCTTGCTATGGAATCCAAGCTTCGTCTTGCTTCTGGCTTAAGTCTGTAGCTGTTAAAAGCAAAAAGCACGTTATCCTTAAGTATTACCCTCACCCTATTCGGATCCTTGACAACGGCAACAGGACTGCCTGATGATATCGGCGTACCCGTTGCATTACCGGATGTGTTATCGACGGGCTTAACGCCAAGATCCTGACCAATCTGATTGGCCTGTTGGTCAAGTATATATCCTATCGTACCCCCAATTAAGGCACCTGCTGTTGCACCTATCAGAACCCTCTTACCCTTATGGTGTTTTGGCCCAGTTGCTGCACCCAATATGCCACCTGCAACGGCACCGATCGCCGCACCTTCGGCTGTTCTGTTCTGTTGGTTCGGCTGCGTAGTGGCACACCCAGCCGTTAGGCATATAGTAGAAACGGCAAACAGTGATAGAATTTTTCTATACATTTTTCCTCCAGCTTAAGCTTTAATTTAATTTAAACCTAATTAAAGGGGTTATCAATGGATGTAGAAAAAACCGCAATTACAGCTAAAAATGTAAGTTACAGCTTAATGGAAGCATCGACAAACATCAAGAACAAGGTACTTTTGGATGCCGCAAACCTTATAGAGAAAAGAGCCGATGAAATAAAGAGTGAAAATCAAAAGGATATAGAAATTGCTAAAGCCAAAGGTCTATCAACTGCCATGGTCGATAGGCTTCTTCTCAACAACAAGAGGATAGAAAAGATGGCAAAGGTTCTAAGGGATGTTGCATCCCTCAATGATCCCGTTGGGGAAATCATCAAGATGTGGAAAAGACCGAACGGCTTAAGAATAGGCAAGATGCGTGTTCCATTGGGCGTTATCGCGATAATATACGAATCGAGACCTAACGTAACAGTTGAAGCTGCATCGCTATGCATAAAAAGCTCAAATGCCGTAATACTGAAGGGCGGTTCTGAAGCGATAAATTCCAACAGAATACTCGTTAGCCTTTTAAGGGAAGCTGCATCGAAGAACGGTTTCCCAAAAGAAGCCATAGGATTCATCGATTCAACGGACAGAAGGGATGTAGAAAAGCTCATAAGATTGGACAAATACATAGACGTACTTATCCCAAGAGGTGGGGAAAGTTTAATAAGGTTTGTATCTCAAAACTCAACGATTCCGGTCATTAAACACTACAAAGGTGTTTGCCACACGTTCGTAGATGAATTCTGCGACCTCGAAAAGGCATGGGGGATATGCTTCAACGCAAAGGTTCAAAGACCAGGCGTATGTAACGCCATGGAAACAATGATAGTTCATTCACGGATCGCTGAAGCATTCATGCCTGAGATGATAAGGATATTCAAACAGGCAAATGTTGAACTCAAAGGGGATGAAAGGGCAAGGGCGTTTGACCCTGACTACATATCTAAAGCAACGGAGGAGGATTGGAGCACCGAGTACCTGGATCTTATACTATCCATCAAAACTGTAGACTCAATAGATGAAGCCATAAACCACATAAATACATACGGATCCCATCATTCCGATGCCATCGTAACGGAGAACTACGAAAATGCTGAAAGGTTCTTAAACATGGTTGATTCAGCAGCCGTTTACGCTAATGCTTCAACGAGGTTTACGGATGGAAATGAATTCGGGCTTGGGGCTGAGATGGGTATAAGCACCGATAAAGTCCATGTAAGAGGACCAATGGGTTTAAACGACCTAACGATACCCAAGTACGTGATACTTGGAAACGGGCAGGTGAGAAACTGATGGAAAACCTTTTGGGAACCGTTTCTTTTATCTTCTTCATAGGGGTTGTGGTAGTATGGACCTTTGTAGCTATTGTATTTAAGCTTTTAAGGAAAAAACGTTGAGGATACTGTTCGGTGGAAGCTTCAATCCAATACATGTCGGACATCTCATCATAGCGCAAGATGTAGCCGAAACATTCAAAACAAAGATAGTGTTTGTCCCTGCATACATACAGCCTCTAAAGGAAAGGCTCCTTCTACCCGATTGGCTGAGACTTCAGCTCATAGAGGAATCCATAAAGGATAACTCCTTATTTTCCGTTTGGGATTACGAGATTAAAAGAAAAAGAATATCCTATACAGTTGAAACGCTGAGGTACTACGTTAGAACCTTTAAGGAAAAACCGCTCATTATGATGGGTTATGATTCGTTTAACGAGTTCAACCTTTGGAAAGAACCGAGGGAAATACTAAGGCTTTCAAGGCTAATCGTTGTTAAAAGAGCAGGCTATAAGCTCAAGATGGATGAAGTTCTCAGAGAGCTGAACGTTAAGCCAAAAACAGTGGAAGTTTCACCCGGTCAGTCCACAACACCCGATGCAGATATCGTCATCTTTAATGGGAGAAACATCGAGATAAGTTCGACGGAGATAAGAAAAAGGCTAAAATTCCACCAATCGATAAGATATTTCCTCACGGAAGAAGCTGGAAGGAAGCTTTGGAGGTGGCATGTTCAACAAAATGGGCTTAGAGGATATACCCGTTAAGCATCTCAAGGGAAAAAGGGTATTTGTCAGAGTTGATTTCAACGTCCCCATGGAAAATGGCGTGATAATGGATGATCAAAGGATAAAGGCAGCCATTCCAACGATAAATTATCTCATTGATCACAAAGCAAAGGTAATACTGTGTTCGCATTTAGATAGGCCAAAGGGATGGGATAAAAACCTCAGTCTTAAACCAGTATCCGAAAGGTTATCAAGGTTATTGGAAAAAAAGGTGAAGTTCATACCTGGATGCATAGGGAAGACCGTTGAGAATGAGGTAAATAACTTAAGGGATGGTAATGTTGCCCTGTGCGAAAATGTAAGGTTCTATAGAGGGGAAACAGAAAACTCTAAGGAATTTTCAAGGAAACTCGCAGCTTTGGCCGACATCTACGTAAATGATGCCTTTGGAACAGCACACAGGAAGCACGCATCTACCTATGGCATTACCAAGTTTGTGCCGATTGCCGTTGCCGGCTTTCTACTTGAAAAGGAAGTGAGATACCTTCAAAAGGTTCTTCACAACCCGGAAAGGCCATCGGTTCTAATAATAGGTGGCTCAAAAGTCTCAAGTAAATTAGGCGTTATTCAAAACCTGTTAAACGTCGTTGACAAGATACTGATAGGCGGTGGCATGGCTTACACGTTCTTAAAGGCACTTGGCTATGAAATTGGCAAATCTATATTTGAGGATGATTTCATCGAAACGGCAAGAACCATAATCAGAAAAGCCGATGGAAATAGTGTAAAGCTTTACCTTCCCGTTGATAGTATGAATGCTAAAGGTTTATCAGCGGATTCACCTTCAATGCTGACCACTTACAAGGAAATACCAAGGGATATGATGGGTCTCGATATCGGACCGGCAACTACGAAACTCTTCGAGGAAGCAATGTCGAATGCCAAAACCTTGCTGTGGAACGGACCTATGGGTGTATTTGAAAATGAAAGGTTCAGGTTCGGAACGATGGAAATAGCTAAGGCAATAGCTGGAAAAAAGAATGCCCTGAGAATAGTTGGTGGCGGTGATAGTGTTGCTGCATTGAAACTATTGGGATTAGAGAATTCCGTTGACCATATATCTACGGGCGGCGGAGCTTTCTTAGAGATGTTGGCCGGCAAGGAATTACCAGCCGTAAAGGTTCTAACCGACAAAAAGGCCAATCCATTTTCGGAAAACTAAAAATTTTATATAATTTAGTTAGCTGGGGGTGGAAAATGAACTTTGAGGAATTCAGGAAAAGGGTTGAACATCGAAAGTTAGAATCGGTTAATGTATTCTGTGCATCGCTTTTAGCCGGCCTGAACGAGTTTGGGCTTCTCAATCAGGGAGTAATGGACTTTGCTGCACGGGGAGTTGGGAGGAAACTCGCGGACCTCGCAAATATCAAAGGCTTACTGGATAAGCAGACAAATGGAACATTAGCTGAAAAATGTAAAACCATTGCTCTAAAATTGAACGATATGCTTAAGATAAGTAAGATAAGTGTAAATGAAAAAGATAATAAGGTATCCATCGGTATCCAGAGCGATCTATGCAAGTACTGTCCAAAGGGTGTCGGCGGGGCAGAACTTGAGGGAACCATTTGTCCATTTCCAGGTTTGATAGAGGAGTTTCTAAACGCATTCTTAGACGAAAAGGTAAAACTTGTAGGCATAGGCACGGAAAACAAGCCGTTGATCAAGGAAGGAGATTACTGCACATCATACTATGAGCCTAAAAAACAATAACGTTGACACCCCTGCTTGCCAAATATGGAAGTTCCTTCAGCCTATCAACATAATCGGTTAGGAGAAACGACTTCTTGGGTGTTATGACGTATATGCCCGGAACACTTAGCGCTGATCTTGTGCCGTTTGTTCCAGGAGGCTCAACAACCTTGAGATTAACGTAATTTGATGCAAATGGCAGGGATTTGATAACTCTTTCGATATCATTCCTTAGATTGCCTGAGAGTACCATAACTTTAAAACTTTTAGCTTTAAGCCTTAGATTTTCTGCAACGCCCACACCATCAAAAGTTACAAATAGTTTTAGCTTCGGAAAGTTCAAACCCTTATCCGTAAGGATGCCCCTCTTGCCTGTTAATGCATTTACGATGTTTGAAATCCTTTCTAAAGCTCCGCCGGTCAGGATCTTAAAGGCTCCAGATGTTCCACTTTCGGTGGATATCTTGGGCTGTAAAACCTCAACTCCATATGAAAGCAGGAGATTTGAAAGCAGTTTTGGCGTATCAGGCTCAAGGTTGATTACCTTCAAAAGCCCATTCTTATCGTAGACAAGGTAATCATATCTGTACCTGAGGATATCCTTCTTGCCGAACGTTAACGTTCCGTTTTGACTAAATGAGGCATAGCTTTGAAGTAATTTTTCCGTAAAAACCGATTTAAAGGTCTTTCTACTCAAAACCCCAATACCCGAGGTCCTTAAATTACTTTTCTGCTGTCCGGTTAGACCATTTGAGAAGTCAACGACAAAAGTTTTGCCGTTCAAGACAACCTCTGGATTTTTCCTCAGGTCTATCACGCTGGATCCTAAGAGTAAAATGCCATTTGATACAATTTTAGGTCCTATACCATTTAAAATAGGTGAATAATCAGTAATCCTATTAGTTCTAATGTTTATCTTTCCACTAACCGGGGAAAATGGTAGCCTTAAAATACTTCCGGCGTATATAAGATTGGGGTTTTTAATTTTATTTAATTTTTCAATCTTTGACATGTCCTTCAGAGGAATGCCAAATTTCTTCATAACCTTTATGAGGCAATCACCAGGCTTTACCCTGTAATACCCAATTGATCTTCTAAAACTCTGTTTCCTGTTGAATACCTTTAGTATGTTAATTTGGTAGAGACTCCTCGAAAAGCCTAAGGTTGGAAAAAGTGCTAAGATAATTAGTAAAATCAATCTCACGGTATAATCCTCTAAAAATGCTATCCTATGGTACAAAGCTATTCTAACAAAACATAAAGGGTTTGACTCATGGCAAAAACATTCAAGGAACTCAAAAATCTTAAGGAGTTTGTAGAAAATGAAAGGGAAAAGAACAGGAAAATAGTCTTCACAAACGGCTGCTTTGACATCATCCACGCCGGGCATGTTGACTACCTCGAAAGGGCTAAGAACTTAGGTGATATTCTTGTGGTTGGCGTGAACAGCGATATATCGATAAGGAAGATAAAGGGAGATAAAAGGCCTATCGTTCCTTTAAACTATAGGTTAAAGGTTCTATCAAGTCTAAAGGTAGTTGATGCCTTATATACATTCAATGAGGAAACGCCGATCAATGTAATAAAAGCCATTAAACCCGATATCCTCGTAAAGGGTGCCGATTGGGAGTTAGACAGGATCATAGGCAAAAAATATGCAAAAACCGTCAAGACGATACCCTTTAAGTACGATATCTCAACATCCAAGATAATAGAAAAAGTTTTAAAACTCTATAGTAAAAACAAATAACTAATAAATAGCCCAAACGGAAAGCTCGTCAAAGTACTTAGGTATTTAAGAAGATAATTTAAATTTACTATTTCCCTTTAAATTACCAGTCCTCAGGCATATAATTTAAACTTCACTACAAGGAGAGGTTCTGCAAATGCAAATAGAGATACCAGACGAAACCCTTAAATTCTTCGAAAACGATCAACTTAGGGCAAGGGTTTTTATTGAGAAATATGCCCTTAAAGATCTTAAGATGAATCTTTTGGAAAAAACACCCGAACAGATGTGGAAAAGGGTGGCAAAAGCCATATCGGATGTGGAGAAGGAAAACAACGAACTATGGAATGAAAAATTCTATAAAGTACTTAAGGACTTTAGGTTTGTTCCGGGTGGGAGGATACTTGCCACCGCTGGAGACCCATTTAGGAGAAAAACACCCTTTAACTGCTATGTATCAGCTATAAGGGATGACAGTATAGAAGCTATATTCACTGCCCTTTACGAATCTGCAAGAACCTACTCATGGGGAGGTGGATGGGGAACTGACCTATCAACCTTAAGACCAAGAGGTGCTATAGTTCATAATGCTGCAAGCCACTCAACCGGTGCTGTTTCATTTATGAATTTATTCTCAGAAGTTACGGGAACGATAGGGCAGGATGGAAGAAGGGGAGCTCTGATGTTAATGATAAGGGTTGACCATCCAGATGCACCTGAGTTTATAACGGTAAAGAACGATCCGGAAAGGAGAAACGTAAGATTTGCCAATATATCTCTAAAGATAACCGATGAATTCATGAAAGCTGTGGAAAATGATGAGGATTTTACGCTTCGGTTCGAAAACGATGTAGTCAGCAAAATGGAAAGAAAGGTAAAGGCAAGAGATCTATGGAACAAAATAGTTAAGAATGCCTGGAGTTGTGCTGAACCAGGCGTTCTCTTTTGGGACAGGATAAAGAGCGAAAGCCCTTCGGAATACTTCGCTCCCTTGGTAGCCACCAATCCATGTGGCGAGATTCCATTGGAGGATGGGGGTGCCTGCTGTCTCGGTTCCATAAACCTCACAAAATTCGTTAAGGAACCGTTCACAGAAAAAGCAAGCTTAGATTGGGGCAAATTGGATGAAACCGTAAGGACCGCAACGAGATTCTTGGATGATGTAATAGAGTACGGGCTTGATAGGCAACCGCTTGAAATTCAGCGGAAGGCAGCTGAAAACGGCAGAAGGATTGGCCTTGGAACCATGGGGCTTGCAGATATGCTTGCCATGCTTCGAATGAGGTACGATACACCTGAATCAATAGACTTCTTGGACAAGCTCTTTGACAGGATAAAGAACGTAAGCTATCAGGAATCAACGCTAATAGCAAGGGAAAAGGGAAGTTTCAAGGCATTTAACCTTTCAAAACACATGAAAAATCCTTTTGTTCAAAGGCTCTGGAAGAAAACAAGGGATATGATAAGGGAAAATGGCTTGAGGAATGTTACGCTTCTCTCCATTGCACCAACGGGCTCGATATCAGCAATGGCAGGCGTAACAAGTGGCATAGAGCCAATGTTTGCATTCAGCTATACGAGAAGATCGGAATCCCTCTCCCAAAAGGAGTTTAAGGTTTACCATCCACTCGTAAAGAAGTATATGGAGGAATTCAATATAGAGAATGAAGATGACTTACCCGATTACTTTGTATCCGCACACGAGGTCAATCCATACTACAGGGTAAAACTGCAGGGCACCATACAGAAGCATGTTGACAATGCAATAAGTTCAACAATAAACCTTCCAAACAACGCATCACAGGAAACGATATCCGATATATACATGCAGGCGTGGAAGGCAGGATGTAAAGGTATTACTGTTTATAGAGACGGATCAAGGGACGCTATTCTATCCGTAAACGACAAGAAAGGCAAGAAAACAAAACGTAAGAGCGATTTCAGCGAGGAAATCTTCTTGGATGCTAAGAGAATCAAACTTCAAACGCCAAAGGGCTCTCTTTATCTCACGGCATCCTTTGACAGCAATAAAAAGTTAAGAGAGGTTTTCGTTCAAATAGGGAAATCTGGTGCAGACGAAAAAGCAGATGCGGAAGCAATAGGAAGGCTTATCAGCCTTTATCTTCAAAACGACGGCGACCCAGAGGATGTCATAAACACGATGGAAGGCATTCAAGGAAGAGATGTTGCATGGTTTAAAGGTTTGAAGATATACTCGTTGCCAGATGCAATAGCAAAGGGCTTGCGCTTCATACTTCAGGGAAAGTTTGAACCGAGAAAGGAACAAAACTCAGATGGGTTTGAGATATGCCCAAGATGTGGACAGAGGACACTCATAAGGGAAAATGGCTGCTATAGGTGTTTAAACTGCCTTTACTCAAGATGCGATTGAGATTTTATCTTGAAACGTAGGCATAGACCGTGAAAGTTCTAAAAAAGATATATATCCATATTAAAAGGTGGTTTTCGCTTAGGTTTTACCTTAAAAAGTTTGTACAGCTAAGAAGAAAGCCTAACGAAACGGCAAAAGGTTTAGGTATTGGTGTTTTTGTTGGATTTCTTCCTATAAACGGCATTCAAATGCTTACAGCTATGGCAATAGCGTCCATAACAAAGGCAAGTAAAATCGCAGCAGCTATAGGGACACATATAACAAATCCATGGACGACAATACCGATACTCATAGCTGATTACTACGTTGGCTGCCTTGTGCTACATAGAAAACCTTGCTTAACATGCATAAACTTTAGGTCAGTTCACGGTTTCCTCAGCTACAGTATATCCATCATCGTTCCGATGTTCGTGGGTGGAATAATCTTAGGAATTGTGTTCGGCTTCCTATCGTACATCGGGGCTAAAAAACTCCT
>CAZXGR010000030.1:0-11290 GCA_964640245.1 uncultured bacterium
AAAATGGCTCCCCGGGCCGGCCTCGAACCAGCGACCTGGTGGTTAACAGCCACCCGCTCTACCCACTGAGCTACCGGGGAACTTACATGGCAAAATATAGGAAAGAACATTTAAGATGTCAAGTGATATCTGATAAGGTTTCAACTCTACTTCATAGGTAAACTTTTCGCAGATTATAGGTCATGCAGAACCACCATTGATTTTTGCCTAACAACTTGTATAATTAATTTTAATGTTTTACAGGGGAAAACATGCAGGTTTTTCAAGGAACATTAGCAAACGAAGTTGTGTTTAGTGGGATTGGACTTCATTCAGGTCAAAAGGTAAACGTGAGAATCTCACCTGCACCACAAAATACAGGAATCGTTTTCGTTAGAACGGATATCCAAGGTTCACCATCTGTCAAGGCCTCTCCGGAAAATCTCTATAAACTTTCGTATGCTACAAGTCTTTCAAAGGGAAAGGCAAGTGTTCAAACAATTGAGCACCTCATGGCAGCATTCTCTGCGTTTGGAATAGATAATGCATTTGTTTACTTGGATGCCCCGGAAGTGCCTATACTTGATGGAAGTTCAGCACCTTACATATACCTATTTAAAGAGGCAGGCACAAGAAAACAGTCAGCCAAAAGGTTCTACCTTAAGCTTAAACAAGAAGTAGAAGTAGAAAATAATGGGAAGTACATAAAAGCCGAACCATGCAATAAACTCATCATTGACAATACAATTTCGTTTAACCATACCTACAAACCAATTCAGTATCAAAACATGATTTACGAACATAACCTTGAAAACTTCGAATCCATATCCAAGGCAAGGACATTTTGTTTTTACAGTGATATTGACATGCTAAGGTCAATGGGGCTTGCCATGGGCGGAAGTCTGGATAATGCCATAGTCATAGACAAGTACAGTATTCTAAACTCAAATGGATTAAGGATAAAGAACGAGTTCATAGCTCATAAAACGCTTGATATGGTAGGCGATCTCTATATCCTCGGAAAACCACTCCTTGCAAAGATTAAAGCCTTTAAAACAGGTCATGCCCTAAATGCTAAATTTGTTAAAAGGATTTTCTCCGAAGGATTATATGAGGTCCTGCAAATCAAAACGGATGAAAAAGCACAGGGCTATGGTCAACTTGTGCCCTGCACTGATTAAGGTTATCTTGAGTAAAGACCTATAATTTCAGCTTGATCGATTACCTGATTTTCTATGGCCCTTATAAATTCAGGTTTTGGTGCTTCTGAACCTATACCTAATTCCTTAACACTAAGTGCAAAAAGCGTAAAGATGTACCTATGGGGTGGTCCCATCGGCGGGCATGGCCCTTTGTATCCAATACTTCCAAAGCTATTTATACCTTGTTTGATGCCATACTCAAGTGAGGGCGCTGGTGGTACATCCTCCGGCAGACCTTCTAATATCGTTGGAATATCGTATATTATCCAATGAGTGAATATACCTGAAGGTGCATCAGGATCCTCGACTAAAACGGCAAAACTCCCAGCTTCAGACGGCACATCCTCAAAGATAAGCGGTGGCGACACGTTTTCCCCATCGCACGTATACTTAGCTGGTATAAAATCATTGTTCTGAAAAGCTGTAGTATCTATTCTCATGTTATCCCCCTAAAATATAAAATCCACAGGTCTTCCGCACTTTGGACACTTACCATCCTTCGTAAAAAGTACCTGAACATCGTATCCCTTTCTCTTAACTAACATCTGGCCACATTTCGGACAATAGGTAGATTCTCTCGTTTCGTCCATTACGTTCCCAACATATACGTAGTTTAGGTACTGCTTTGTAACCTTATAGGCCATGTCTATTACATCAACTGGTGTTGGCGTGGTATCTAAAAGTTTATAAGCAGGGAAAAACCTCGAATAATGCAGAGGAACATTCTCCCCAAGGTTTTCTGATACCCATTTCCCAAATCTTTCAAAGTACTCCGGCGTAAATTCATCAAAACCAGGAACTATAAGCTTTGTAAGCTCGAGGTGCTTACCGGCCCTCTTAATTTCCTCGCAAACCGACCAAACGTTTGCATTCGGCATTGATGAAAACCTTTCGTAAAACCCTTTATCCATTCCCTTTAAGTCAACATTGAAGGCATCCATAAAGGGCAACAACTCCTTTAATGCATCCATATTTATGTTTCCATTTGTAACCATAACGTTGACGAGTCCTGCATCCTTTATAACTCTTGCGGCATCCTTTACGTATTCAAACCAAACAATTGGATCATTGTAGGTATAAGCTACACCTATTGAGCCATACTGCCCTGCCAATTTAACAAGATCCTCAAAGCTTATCGATTGCCTTGGTGTTACCCTTCTTGCAATTTCCCAGTTCTGGCACGATTTACAATCAAGGTTACAACCGTTTGTCCCAATGGAAAATATGTTTGAGGATGGATAGAAATGGTAAAGGGGTTTCTTTTCAACGGGGTCATAGTTTGCCGATGATAGTTCACCGTAAGTTGTAGTATAGAGTTTTCCACCAACATTCTTTCTTATAAGGCAAAAACCGCTTCCACCATCAGGTATTACACATTGCCTTGGGCATAAAAGACACCTTACCTTGTTTCCTTCAAGGGTTTCATAGTATTTTGCCTCTACCGTTGACATATTCCCTCCTTTTTATTCAATGTATAACGATATCTTGCGTTTCGCAAGTGAAAGTTCAGTGAATTAGAAAAGTTAAATCTTGAAGACTACCTATTATAAAGCCTAAGATACCACCCAAAAGCGTAATATAGTAAAGTTCCTCGTCCACAAGCTTTAAAACTAACCCCTCTACCTCATCTATATTTAAGGAATTAACCTTAGTTTTAACTATGGATTCAATATCTATCGATTCCATTATCGTTGGAAGTTCCTTCTCTATTATGGAAAGCGCTTGATCTGTCAAGTTTTCAACGATAAGTTCTTTTTCATCTAAAATTACAGGCAAAACGGCATCGATAACCTTTGATACTAAAGTTTTTCTATTTCCCAATGCACTATCAACCAACTTCACAGAAGCCCTTTCCGCCAAGGCCTCAATGATAGCCCTTAAACCTTCCTGCGTGCTTTTAGACATATTTGGTTTATGCTTCAATTCCTCACCAATCCTCATCTTTACTGCGTTTTTAATGCTTTCTCTAAACTTGGTGTCCGTAATAAGCGTTTTTTTGGCAAACTCCGTCAGGATATCAACGAGTTTAATGGAAAAACTGTTTACTGCCTTTTCCCCAACAAACGGAAACAACTTTTTCAGCTTAGTAAAATTCCCCGATAATGATTCATACATGAAAGCTTTAAGTTTCTTGTTTTCCAAAAGGTTAACCAATGATAGGTATACATCGTTGAAAAACCTATCAACCAGAACATTGACATTTTCAACTGGCAGAATATTTGATAAAGGCTTAGTATTTAGGTAATCAACGACAACACTCGATATATCGTATGATCTCTTCCGTGCTTCCGAGGTCAGAAGGGCATTGATTGCCTGCCAATCCAAAGCATCCAAAAATGGTTCAACGTAAACATTTGGAGCATTTAAAAACTTACCCACAGTTCTGCCTATCAAGGATTTAAGGCTCTGCTTTACGGCTTCCTCATTCAACCTCTTCCTTACGATATCCTCTGTGATGAGATTCTCCTTTACAACCTTTGCAATGGCATTGGCAATCCTTTCCCTCTTTGATGGAATAACACCAGGCGTAAACGGAATCCTTTTTGAAAAAACATAATATGGTTTTGTAGGCTTAAAGAGCATCTTTATGGCTATGTAGTTTGTAAAGTAACCTATAACGGCTCCTACGGATGGTGGAATGAGGAAGTTCAAAATCATTTAAGCTTTACTTCCCTTAAAATATTGTAATTTGAGCCATTTGGTGTAAGCTCGCTTTCCACAAGTGCTATCCTTTGATAAAAGTTTCCGGTAAAACGGTAACCCTTCATTTGATTTAAAAAGTTAGAGAACCTTATCCTATGGCGTACCTTTCTTAACCGCATGACCGTTACATGCGGCTTGAACGGCCTTCTATTATGAAATCCCAATGGTTTCAGAGCAGATTGAACCCTTTGGTGTACTTCATTTAATCCTTCAGACTCCAAACCAACCCACAATACCTTGGCTGCCTTCACGTTCGGAAAGACACCAAGCCCTGAAAAGCTTACATCTATCTGTTTCAAATCAGTCAATCCATTAACCAATAAACTTTCAACCTGAGGAACTACCTCTTCCTTGACATTTCCTAAAAAGCTATACGTAACGTGTAAGTTTTCGCTTTTAACCCATCTTCCAAGGATATCAAGGTTTTCCATATTTCTTTTTAGCTCACTTAAATTAAGGGAAACAAAACTTCCAACGAAAAGCCTTTTCATCTCAATCTAATCCATTATCAAGCTGATATTGGTATATGCCTTCAAAAGCACATCTGATGATAACCTTAAAACCTCAAATATGCTGCACTTTGGACAGTTATCCATTAAAAAGCTTCCGCCTATCATCGGTATACCTTTGTCCCCAAGGAACTTTGGTGCATAGAACAGATAAAGCTTATCTGCAAGTTCCTCCTTTAAAAGCGCATAGGCTAACCTTGAACCCCCTTCACACATGATGCTGTATATATGGTATTCATTAAACAATAGGTTCATTGCCTGATTCATGTCAAGCATACCATCCATGTCATAAACAGGGATGAGTTTGATACCCATCTCCTCGAGTATCCTTGCCTTATACGAGAACATGGACATCTGGGAGGTGAGTATGAGAAGATCATCAGCCCTTTGCCTTACCAATTTTGAGTTTGTAGGTATCTTGAGCTTGGTATCTGCAATAATGGCCTTTGGTTGCCTATCGGTTTTTACATGCCTCACGTTGAGAAGGGGATCATCCTTTAAAACGGTGTTAATACCAACCATAACTGCATTATGCTGCTTTCTCAACATATGAACCAACTTCCTTGAATCCTCGGATGTTATCCACTTGGAGTTTCCATTTTCATCGGCGATTCTTCCGTCAAGGCTCGATGCAAGCTTAAGGGAAACAAAGGGCCTCTTAAGTTTAAGGTTCACTATAAAATCATCTATCAATTCCCTGCATTTCCCTTCAAGAACCCCTACCTTTACATCTATTCCTGCGGATTTCAGCCTTTCTACCCCACCTCTCGCTATAGGATTAGGATCCCTTGTTCCAATGACTACCCTTTTAAGCTTCTCCTTTATTATCCTTTCACTGCACGGAGGTGTCCTTCCATAATGGTTACAAGGCTCGAGCGTAACGTACATTGTAGCGCCTTCTGCCTTTCCCTTAACCCTATCAAGCGCCATAACCTCTGCATGCGGCATGCCTGCCTTTTGGTGATATCCCTTGGATATTATCTTCCCATCCCTAACGATAACCGCACCAACAGCAGGATTGGGAAGTGTTCGACCCTTAGCCTTATAGGCCTCATCTATGGCAATTTGCATGAACCTTTCGTCTTTTGTCATTGAAACCTTTGCCTCACAAATAGAAACATGATCAAAAGCAAAACCGCAATAACCACAACATCTATAAAGATCCTTTTCCCTCTGCTCAACATTCCCCCTTTAAAATAAAATGACCCGGAGGTTAATAGTTTGGACATCTCTAAAGCTGTTTTCAGACATTCAAGAAGTTCATTGCATTCCTTACTTCTTCCATCGTTCTTTCAGCTTCAATTCTGGCCCTTTTTGAACCCTCAACGAATATATCAATCATCTCGCTTTTTCTATTCAAAAAGTAGCTTCTCCTTTCCCTTATAGGAGACAAGAATTCGTTTAGTCTTTTCGCCAATTCCTTCTTACATTGGACACAGCCTATGCTTGCACCTCTGCATTCCTCCTCGATTTCACTTACCCTTTCTGGAGGAGAAAATATCCTATGATATGCAAAAACCGGGCAGCCTTCAGGATGCCCAGGATCGGTTCTCTTAACCCTTAAGGGATCAGTGAACATGCTCATAACCTTTTTATCAACAACATCTTTAGTGTCCGAAAGGTATATACAGTTACCATAGCTTTTGCTCATCTTCCTTCCATCGAGACCGGGAAGTTTTGGGGCTTTTGAAAGCAAAGCCCTTGGTTCTGGGAAGATATTGCCGTAGAGGTAATTGAAACGCCTCGTTATCTCCTTTGAAAGCTCAACATGCGGAATTTGGTCGATACCAACGGGAACCGTGTCAGCCTTGTAGATGATTATATCGGCTGTCATTAAAACAGGATAACCAAGAAACCCATATGTAGCAATATCCTTGCCTTTCAAGTTTGAAATCATTTCCTTATATGTAGGGTTCCTCTCAAGCCACTTCACCGGCGTAATCATTCCAAGAAGAAGCGAAAGCTCTGCATGCTGCTTCACAAATGATTGAACAAAGAGAACGCACTTCTTAGGATCAATACCAACGGAAAGCCAATCAGCCATCATGCCAAGCGTGTTAGATTTCAAGGATGAAAGATCCTCATATGACGTTGTAATTGCGTGCCAATCGGCGATGAAGAAGAAACATTCCGCTTTATCCTGAAGCTCAATCCACGTCTTAAGCGCACCAAGGTAATTTCCAAGATGAAGTTTTCCTGTCGGCCTCATACCAGACAGGACCCTTTTGATGTTCTTTGGCTCCCTGTAATTCTCAAGGGCTACCTTCATTTCCTTATCAACGTTGCTTACTATAAGTTCACTCTTCTGAGCTTTCCTCGTATTCATCCGTTAATCTCCTGTAGACCTCTCTGTAACCCTTCATAACATCACCAAGGTTAAGCCTAAACCTATCCTTGTCCAAAACCTCTCCTGTATTGGCATCCCATAATCTACAATCATCTGGAGATACCTCATCGGCAAGTATGATGTCACCATCGAACCTTCCAAACTCAAGCTTAAAATCAACTAACTTTATACCTACATTTGAGAAGAACTTAGTTAAAAGGTCGTTAACCTTCAAGGCCTTCATCTGTATATCTGCAAGTTCACTCTCGCTTGCCAAACCAAAGAGGTAGATATGGCTCGGGCATACCATTGGGTCATCAAGCTTGTCAGATTTGTAGAAGAACTCAACCAACGGCTTTTCAAGTTTGGTTCCCTTCTCTACTCCGTACCTCTTTGTAAAGCTTCCAGCTGCATAGTTCCTGACAACAACCTCAAGCGGTATGATATCGGTTTTCTTAACAACCATTTCCCTTGGAGAAAGTCTCTCAACAAAATGTGTCTTTATGCCGTTTTTTTCAAGATAGTCAAATATCATGGATGATATGGCACAGTTTATAACGCCCTTATCCTGTATTTTTTCCTTTCTCTTTCCGTTAAAGGCCGTCATGTCATCCTTGAAGTAAGCTATCAAAAGGTTTGGACTGTCAGTGGCATACATGGTCTTTGCCTTACCCTCGTATATTGGTTCAAGCTTTTTCATTCAAACCTCCAATTTTTTTCTAAAAGGATTATACTATTTGTGGCATCTTAGGGAGATTAAATGAAGGAATACTGTGGAATCTTCGGCATATACGGAAGCCCCCATGCTGCATACTATACCTATTTAGGACTCTACGCCCTACAGCACAGGGGACAGGAAAGTGCCGGGATAGCCGTTTCTGACGGCAGGAAGATAAACTACCATAGGGGTTTTGGGCTTGTATCATCGGTTTTCTCACATGACACATTTAGCAAGCTTAATGGCAGTAATGCTATAGGCCATAACAGATATTCAACATCGGGTGCTTCCGATTCCCCGGACAACATTCAGCCTATAGTCGTTACCTACAGGCATGGTAGACTTGCTGTTGTACATAACGGAAACATAGTAAACGCCCTACAACTAAGAGAGGAATTGGAGGATAAAGGTTCCATATTCAGAGGAACAACGGATTCAGAGGTAATTATTCATCTCATAGCAACATCGAAAAAAAGAAACATGCTTGACAGAATCATAGATGCACTCTCAAGACTGAAGGGTGCTTATTCACTTTTAATGATGACCGAGAATAGCATGGTTGCAGTAAGGGATCCATGGGGTTTTAGGCCATTATGCATGGGAACCTTAAATGGAAAGCCCGTTTTCGCCTCTGAAACGTGCGCCCTCGATATTATAGGTGCAAAATACGTGAGAAGTTTGGAGCCAGGAGAGATCGTTGAGGTAAATGAAAACGGAGTTAAGTCGTATAAACCATTCAAGGGGAAGTACAGGGTTTCACAGTGCATATTTGAGTTCATCTACTTTGCAAGACCCGACAGCAGGGTATTTGGAAAAGGTGTTTATGAAATAAGACAGTCATTCGGAAGAGCTTTAGCCATGGAGCATCCCGTCAAAGCAGACGTTGTAATAGCCGTTCCGGATTCAGGTGTAGTTCCAGCTATTGGTTACTCATATGAAAGCGGTATCCCATTTGAAATGGGTTTGGTAAGAAATCATTATGTTGGGAGAACATTCATCAAACCTACTCAGGAATTAAGAGACATAGCCGTAAAGGTAAAGTTGAATCCCGTTCCACACGTTTTAAAAGGTAAAAGCGTTGTAGTTGTTGATGACTCAATTATAAGGGGAACAACAAGCAGAAAGATCGTTAAGATGTTAAGAAACGCCGGTGCAAGGGAAATCCACATGAGAATAGCCTCTCCGCCTGCAAAGTGGCCGTGCTACTTCGGAATTGACACACCAAAAAGGGAACAGCTCATCGCTTCTACGAAGTCCGTTGATGAGATATGTAATTACATCGGTGCCGATTCCCTTGGCTACCTTTCCATAGAAAACATGCTAAAGGCCGTCAAGGATGATGGCCAAAGCTACTGCACTGCCTGCTTTGATGGTGATTATCCAATGGAAATACCCAAGGAAATAGCCAAGCAAGCCGAAAAAGCTTAATGGTGTGCCTGGCGGGATTTGAACCCGCGACATCAGGATCCGGAGTCCTGCGCTCTATCCAGCTGGGCTACAGGCACACAAGAACAGAAAAACTTATTGTAATTTTATAAGCTTGGCCAGTTTTTGCCATGGTTTACACACCGGTACTATTTAATACGGTCAGTTTCGATTCTCTGTTTTTAATCTCCAAATGCTTCTCGTCACCAGCCGAAAAATTCCAAGTCTCATGAAAATTTTCACATATAATTAATATAATAAGAGGTACAGATGGAAAAAAGGATAATTCTTGGGACTGCTGGGCATGTTGACCACGGCAAGACAACCCTTATCAAAGCACTAACAGGTGTTAACACCGATAGATGGGAAGAGGAAAGAAAAAGGGGCATGACCATCGACATTGGATTTGCCAATCTGAAGCTTTCGGATGGCACAAACATCGGCATTGTGGATGTCCCCGGACATGAGAAGTTCATCAAGAACATGCTTGCCGGAGCACAGGGAATAGATGCGGTTCTATTCGTCATTGCAGCTGATGAAGGCATAATGCCACAGACAAAGGAACACCTCACCGTATGCCAGATGTTAGGCGTTAAGAAGGGCATTATAGCGATAACCAAGAGTGATTTGGTTGATGGTGAATGGCTGGAATTGGTAATGGACGACGTTAAGGAATTCACCAAAGGCACACTGCTTGAGGATGCACCGATGATTCCAGTTTCATCAAAAACAGGTAAGGGTCTAAAAGAGCTTTTAACGGAAATTGAAAGAACAACTAAGACGGTAAAACCTAAGAAAACTAAGGGATTTTTAAGGTTACCGGTGGATAGATCGTTCACGATAAAGGGCTTTGGAACAGTCATAACTGGAACGGTACTTTCAGGTAGAGTAAATGTAGGGGATAAGGTTGAGATATATCCAAGCGGCTTATCAACGAAGGTGAGGAACATCCAGGTTCACAATCAAAAAGTAGAAACATCATGTGCCGGAACAAGAACGGCATTGAACCTCTCCGACATACCAAAGGATAAGGTTAAAAGGGGCGATCTCATTGGAACACCGGGCATATTTGAACCATCAAGCATGCTTGATGTGCTTTTGAAGCTGTCGAAGGATGCAGATACGAACCTTAAATCCGGAGCAAGGGTTTTGCTTCATCACCTTACATCGGAAATAGACGCACAGGTATTTCTGATAGGCAAGGATGAAATTTCTCCGGGCGAGGAATGCTTTGCACAGCTCAGGTTAAACAAGCCAACCGTAGCGGTTTTCAACGATGGATTTGTAATAAGGAATTACTCGCCGTCAAGGGTTATAGGCGGAGGAAGGATACTTGATCCGATAGTAAACCAAAGATTTAGAAAGAGGTTTACAGATAAATGGATTGAAAAACTGTCCATACTCAACGGTGATAACATTGAGGAAAAGGTCATGTTTATCTTGAAAACCCATAACGGAATTGAAAGGAAAAGGCTATTTCAGCTTTTGAACCTTGATATGGATAAGGCAAATGATCTTTTAAGTGATCTGATTGAAAGACACGAAGTGTTTATGATAGGTAAGTTTATCTATCCAATGTCCATTATCGAGGATGCTAAAAGTGCGATCCTTAGCAAGCTTAAGGTATTTCATGAGGAGCATCCCCTTTTGAAGGGAATAAGCAAGGAACATATGAGAAGCAAGCTGAAGCTTCCCCCGGATATCTTTGAGGATGTGCTTAAGAAGCTAAATGGAAAGGTCGTTGATGAAAACGGAATCATAAGTTTATCATCGTTTAAGCCTCATGTAGAGGGAACTAAGTTTGAAAACGCATATAAAATGATCAAGGATTTCATAGAATCAAGGAAATTTGCAGCTCCGGATATAAAAGCGATATGTGAATACTCTGAGCTTTCAGAGGAAACGGCAAGCATGATAGTTTCTTACCTTATAGACAATGAAGGATTTGAAAAGGTTGGTAACTTCATATACTCACCAAAAGCCATGAGGGAAATCAGGCAAATTCTAAAAACGCACTTTGATAAAAATGAATGGCTGACAGTTGGCGAACTCAAGGACTACCTCGGCATCACGAGAAAGCATGTAATACCTTTGCTGGAATACCTCGACAGCAAAGGTGAACTTGTAAGAGAAGGAAACAAGAGGAAAATGGGGAACTTGTTGACATAGTTATGGGAATTCCTATATTATTTTCCTACTGCCGGTTTAGCTCAGTTGGCTGGAGCGGGTGACTTGTAATCACCAGGTCGGGGGTTCGAGTCCCTCAACCGGCACCGGAGGGGTGGCCCAGTGGTCAACGGCAGTGGACTGTAAATCCACCGGCTCCGCCTTCGCAGGTTCGAATCCTGCCCCCTCCACCATTGCGGGCGTAGCTCAGTTGGCTAGAGCATCAGCCTTCCAAGCTGAGGGTCGCGGGTTCGAATCCCGT
>CAZXGR010000031.1:0-8247 GCA_964640245.1 uncultured bacterium
TATATTTTAGTTAAAAACCATAAAGAGGTTAGTATGAAAGATATTGTGCTTTCCAAGATTGACCATTCTATTCTAAAGGCTACATCTACCGAGAGTGATGTCCTAAAGGCGTCAAAGGATGTTATCAGGTATGGTTTTGCAACTGTATGCGTTTTTCCAAAACATGTGAATATTGCAAGACAAGTGCTTCCAATTCAAAGAATTTCAACGGTTATAAGCTTTCCGCTATCATCGGTAGACCTCAATGTGAAGCTCTTTGAAATTGGAGAATTGATAAAGATCTGTGGTGAGTTTGACGTTGTTGTAGATATATCAAGTGTAAAGTCTGGTAATTGGAAAAGGGTAGAAAATGAGCTATCAGAGATAAGGAAGCTCACGGCAGGTAGGGTAATCAAGCTTATATTTGAATGTTGTTACCTTACAAATAACGAAAAGAAGAGGCTTTGCCGTATGGCTGTTGATGCCGGTTGGGACTATCTTAAAACCTCAACAGGATATGGAACATATGGAGCAAAACCTTCGGATGTTAAACTTTTGCTTTTATGTGCCAAGGGTCGTGCAAAGGTGAAAGCAGCGGGTGGCATAAGAACCTATAAGCAGGCTTTAAACTTTGTAAGGTTAGGTGCGGATAGAATAGGAACAAGTTCTGGGGTAAGCATTGCTGAGGAAATGTTGCACCGTAGGGAAGTTTGAATCCTTTCATTTAGGGCATAAAAAACTCTTGGACGTGGCTAAATCCGTATGTGAGAGAACGGTTGTTATTTCAATAGCTATGAATCGAAACACACTCTTTACACTTGATGAGAGAAGGAAAATAGCAAGAAGCTTGGGCGTTGAACTTGTGAGCCTTGATTTTGAAAGTATAAGAAACTTGACACCAGAGGAGTTTTTCTCGTTCTTGAAGGGAATGGGTTGCGAATCGGTTATTGCAGGCGAGGATTGGCGTTTTGGCGTAAACAAAACCGGTGATATAAAGGTTGCTTTAAAGCTTTCAAGGAAATTTAAGATTAGGTTAATAGTGGTAAAGGCAAAAACGATAGATGGTCAAAGAGTTTCAACTTCAACTATAAGAAAATTTCTATCGAAGGGCAATGTTAGAAAGGCAAATATGATGCTTGGCTTTAACTACTTTTGCGATGGAACCGTAACTAAGGGCAATTCTATTGGCCGGAAGATTGGCTTTCCAACGGCTAATGTTCTGTGTGGGAAGGATTTGCCTCTTCCGAATGGTGTTTATACCGTTAGGTTTTACGTTGATGATAGGAAGTATAATGCCATTGCTAACCTTGGTATAAGGCCTACACTGGTTAACAATGGTGAAAGGGTTCTTGAGGTTCACGTACCGAATAGAGTTTCATTGAACCTATACGGAAAATACGTTAGGGTTGAGTTTTTGGACTTTTTGAGAGGGGAGATTATGTTTAAGTCTGTAGAGGAACTCAAGAAGCAAATTAAAAAGGACATATCGAGGGTTTTATGATCTTTAAGTCTGGTTATGTTGCAATACTTGGAAGGCCAAATGTTGGTAAATCCTCTCTTTTAAACGTGCTTGTCGGAAGGAAGGTTGCTATTGTTACGCCGAAGCCTCAGACAACGCGAGGCAGGATCCTTGGAATAAGGCATGATAAAAATGCGCAGATCATCCTTATCGATACACCAGGTATACACAGGGAAAGGTTTGAGGTAAATCGGTACATGAATGCGGCAGCCTTCAATGCTATACCCGATGCTGATGTTATCATCTTTGTAATTGATGCCAAGAAGGGTTTAACGCGTGAGGATAAGTCGATACTTGAAAGAATAGGAAAGGATAAACGTAAGGCTACAAAGGTTATTGTAGCTATCAATAAGGTTGATAAGGTGGAAAAGGAATCCATTTTGCCACTTATAGGCACTTTTTCTAAGGACTATCCCTTCGTTTCGGATGTTGTTCCGATATCCGCTACCAGAAATACTAATATCGATGAACTGTTAGATGCCGTAGTTAAGCTTCTTCCCGAAGGTCCCAAGTACTTTGGTGAATCCGAAGTTACTGATATGCCCGTTAAGACATATGTAGCAGAGGCTATACGGGAAAAGGCTATGCTTCTAACGAGGAACGAAATTCCACATTCCATTGCCGTGAAGGTATTGAACATTGAAAATGCAAAAAGACAAAGCGACATGCTTGCAATTGATGCTGAAATCATCGTTGAAAAGGACTCACAAAAAGCAATTGTCATAGGGAAACGTGGGCAGAGGCTTAAAAGGATAGGTCAACTTTCAAGGGAGGATCTTCAAGAAGCCTTTAATAAGAAGATCTACCTTACATTATGGGTAAAGGTGAGGAAAAACTGGAGAAAGAATCCCAAGGATTTGCAGGAATTAGGCTACAGCTAAATTTAAAAATTTTTAGCTCACTTGAAAAGTTATACATTGGGTGTATATTCTATTGAACTGACATGTCAGTTCAATAGAGGTAAAATGAAGCGGAAAAGTGGAACTGAAAGGAGAAGGGATCTTTTAAGAAAGGCAAAACTCTTATTTTCAAACAAGGGTTTTTCAAATACCTCGGTTTCCGATATAGTCAACTCGCTTGGCATAGCAAGAGGAACCTTTTACATCTACTTTAGTGACAAAAATGACATATACAAGGAAGTCTTAAGGGGCCTTGTAGACGAAATATCGAGTAGGCTAAAGGTAATTAGGGGGAATAATCCTGTTGGACAATTGAAGCAAAATCTCGAAAGGGTTTTTGACCTTGTGATTAGCGATAAAGATTTGGCAAAGTTAATACTCTACCATCCATATGGTCTTAACAAGGATTTTGATGAAATAGTAGAAGGTTTCCTTTCGGATGTTAAATCCCTAATTGAACATGCATTGAAAAAAGGTATGGATATGGGGCTTATAGAAAAATGCAATGTGGAATTCTTGTCGTCCATAACTCTTGGTGCTTTCCTACAGTTATCTAAGGATATATTGCTTGGAAATATCAAGGAAGCAGAGATTCGGGATTTGATAGATGAAATTATTCATCTTGGACTAAATGGTATGGGGAAGAAGAATGTTTAAGGCTGGTATAGATGTTGGTTCAACTACCGTTAAGGGTGTTTTACTAAACGATAATAATGAAATAGTATTTAAAAACTACGAGAGACACGAAGCAAGGCAGGTAAATAAAGTCCTATCGCTTTTATCAGAGTTTGAGAAAATAGCTAAGAAGGATTTTCAACTCTTTATGACGGGAAGCGGTGGAAAGGATATAGCCGATGCGCTTGGCGTGAAGTTTGTTCAGGAGGTAAACGCGGTAAGCTTAGCCGTGGAAACGTTTCACCCCGATGTTAATTCCGTAGCGGAGCTTGGCGGACAGGATGCGAAGATGATACTCTGGATAAACAGCGCAGGTAAGAGAAGAAAGGTAAGTTCCATGAACGATAAGTGTGCCGGTGGTACCGGTGCCACGATAGATAGAATCATATCGAAGTTGAATCTTCCCATGGATGTCGCTACAACGGTTAGCTTTGATCCTAATAAGGTTCATCCCGTTGCCGCAAAGTGTGGTGTCTTTGCCGAAACCGACATCAACAGCCTTCAAAAAGCTGGTGTTCCTTCCGATGAGCTTTTAATTTCACTCTTTAATGCTATCGTTATACAAAACCTTACCATACTTACCAGGGGCTATACCCTAAGACCAAAGGTTCTGCTTTTAGGTGGCCCTAATACGTTTTTTCCTGCCCTTGTTCAGGCTTGGCAATACCATCTGAACCAGGATTGGAAAAAGAAAGATATTGATTTTAATGAGGAGAGTGTTGTACTTCCAAGTGACTCACTTTACTATGCTGCATTGGGTTCATCTCTTTTTGGAAACTACGAGGAAAGTAAATACAGAGGTAAGGATGAGCTTATATCAACCTTCAGGCGTTCGACAGCTGTTTTAAAGAAGAAAACAGGTGAACTTGGGTTACTAAGGGAAAATGAAGATCTACAGGAATTTCGTGAAAAATATGCAGTAAAGCCTTTTAAATCTAAAAGTTTTAAAAAAGGGGAAACTGTAGATGCCTTTCTTGGCGTAGATGCCGGTTCAACATCTACAAAGGCTGTTTTGGTAAGCGATAGTGGTGAGCCATTGGCTGCTTCCTATAGGCTGTCAAAGGGAAACCCACTTGAGGATACGAAGAAGGTTGTTTCCGACTTGAGGAGGCAAGTTGAGGGCAGTGGTGCTTACCTTAACGTGCTTTCCGTAGGTGTTACAGGGTACGCAAAGGATATGCTGAAGCAGACACTTTCTGCAGATGTATCCGTTGTTGAAACCGTAGCACACACCATTTCGGCTAAGCGGTTCTTCGATGATATAGATGTTCTTGTGGATGTTGGAGGACAAGATATAAAGGTTATGTTTATGTCAAATGGCGAGGTTGAGGATTTCAGATTAAATACACAATGCTCAGCCGGAAATGGGTATTTTCTTCAGTCAACGGCTGAGAAGTTTGGCTATAGAGTTGAAGAATTTGCGGATATAGCATTTAAAGCTAAATATGCACCACGCTTTTCCCCAGGTTGTGCCGTTTTTCTTGAGCAGGACATAGTTAACTTTCAGAGAATCGGCTGGCAGCCCGAGGAGATAATGGCTGGACTGGCAAAGGTTCTTCCAAGAAACATATGGCTTTATGTAGTTAAGGAGCCTAATCTTAAGAAGTTTGGAAGAAGGTTTTTACTTCAGGGTGGAACACAAAGAAACCTTGCAGCGGTTAAGGCTCAGTATGATTTTATACGTTCAAGGGTACCTGATGCGGATGTCCTGGTTCATCCCATTGCAGGTGAAGCTGGGGCGTATGGGGCTGCCATTGAGGCACAGAGAAGGTTCAGCGGTAAGAGCAGCTTTATAGGGCTTGATGCACTTGAAAACCTCGAATTCTCAATTAAACGTGATGAGACTACGAGGTGTCATTTTTGCCCAAATAGATGTTTGAGGACATTTATATACGTTAAAGCTGGAAACGTTACAAAGAAATACATAATAGCTCCGTGTGAGAAGGGAAGCGCAGCAGATATAAGCAAGGTTAAGGAAATTGTGAAGCGTATAAATGAAAGTAAGAAGAAAAACCCGAACCTGCAGGGGGTTGCTGCAAGAGATGTATTCAAAAGTTATCCTGTGAATAAGGTATACAGATCCAAAGCATTTGGCATATTTCCAAGAAAGGCCATAGAGAAAAGGAAAAACCTTAGAGTAGGTATTCCAAGGGTTTTAAACCTCTATTCCCTTGCACCATTTTTCAGGGGTTATCTTGAATCCCTTGGAGTTAAAAGGTTTGTCTTTTCGGATTACACAAGTGAGAAGCTTATTAGGGAAGGCTTAAAGGGTGGTGCTATAGATCCCTGTTTTCCAAGCAAGATTGCCCTTGCACATGTTAATAACCTTATAGAGAAGAAGCCTAATGTCATTCTATTTCCAAGGATTCTTACGTTGATTCCGTTTTTGTCGGATTCGGAGGGTTCATATGCATGCCCAACGGCTGCAGGAACTCCAATGGCTGTTAAGGCAGTTCTTACGAAGGAGGAAGATGTTTTTAAGAAAAACAATATTGAATACTTAAGCCCAATACTTCATTTCCATGATCGTGAACTTCTTGACTATGAAATGTTTATGGCTTTCAAGGATGTTTTAGATGTGAATAGGGGTGAGAGCAGGGATGCCGTAAATGAAGGCTTAAGAGCTTTAAATGAATATCAAAATGGCTTAAGGTTGCTTGGTAAAAACGTGCTTGATAGGGTTTCAGCAGAGGGAAGGATGGCTGTGCTTCTCCTTGGAAGGCCTTATCACAATGATCCTGGTGTGAATCACGGAATACTTGAGGAGCTTCAAAAATGTGGCTATCCCATACTGACGATTGAAAGCTTACCGGTAGATAGGAAATACCTTCGAAGGGTTTTTGGAAACAGAGATCCGTTTTCCATAAGGGATGTTTGGAAAAAGGCCTACAGCGAAAACACAAACAGGAAGGTTTGGGGAATGGTCTATGCAGCAAACCACCCGAACATTGCGGTCCTTGACCTTTCAAGCTTCCGATGTGGGCATGATGCCCCAATATACAGCTTGATTGAAAGTATAGCAAGGCAGTCAAATACACCTTATTTTACGTTCCATGAGATAGATGAGAATAAGCCTACAGGTTCGATAAGGATAAGGGTTGAAACAATTGATTACTTCCTCAAGGAACGGATAGAGAAAGCTTGCTCCAAACCCTCGATGGCAACTTAACTTAATTTTTGGAGATCTGCAAGCGTAAACTTACTATGAAATCTGAACTCCTGCCTTTCATATGGAAAATCACTTCTGTAATGTCCTCCCCTACTTTCCTCTCTTCTCATGGCACTTACAGCTATGGACAAACCTAAGATTGCAGCATTTTTTACCTTCCATGTTGAACCTGAAAAGGCAATATTGGAAAGCTTTTCTATTGCCTTTGATAAACCCCTTGCGCTCCTTACTATTCCAACGTAATTCCACATGGTTTCCCTAATATCTTCCATTGAATAATGGTTCTTATTTTTCTCCTTAGGTAGTTTTTGGTTTAAGTTTAATTCCTCAAAGCTGTTGGCTAAGTATATGTAATCCCTGTACATGCCATAGGCTGCCCTCTCGCCAAAAACCACACACTCAAGCAGTGAATTGCTTGCAAGCCTGTTTGCCCCATGGACACCGGTGCATGAGGCTTCACCGATTGCGAATAGGCCCTTTATAGATGTTCTCCCGAATGTGTCAACGTCTATTCCTCCCATGTAGTAATGGGCTACCGGTGTTATGGGAATTAAGTCTCTTTGTGGATTGAATCCCTTCTCCTCTAATTTTTGGGTTATACCTGGAAATCTATCCTTGATATTTATTCCCCTTTTTTCTATTGGTTTGAAGTCAAGGTATATCCTTCCATTTGTAAGCTTCATCTGACTTTCTATCGAGCGTGATACGACATCCCTTGGTGCAAGTTCCCATGATGGGTGATAATCGCCCATGAACCTTTTACCGTACCTATCGACAAGGATTCCACCTTCTCCCCTTACGGATTCCGATATTAAAAAGCAATCATTATTATCGCAGAATGCAGTTGGATGAAATTGAACAAACTCTAAATCCTTAAGCCTTGCACCATACCTTAGGGCCATTGCTATCCCATCACCTGTTGATTGTGGATTTGTGCTTTTAAGGTATATGCCTGAAGCTCCTCCTGTGGCAATTGCCACAATTGGTGCATATGCTTTAAAGGTTTCCTTTCCCTTTTTATACACAACGCCATAAACCCTATTGTTCTTTACGAGAATTTCCCTTACATGTGCATTTTCAACGAGTTTGCCTCTGTAATTTTCAATCAGTGCCCTCTCAACCTCCCTTCCTGTTTCATCCTTAAAGTGGACTATTCTTGGAATACTATGTGCTGCTTCCCTCGTAAAATCCCATATGCCGTTCTTATCCTTGTCGAATCTTACCCCCATCCTCATGAGGTCAATAACCCTTTTAACCCCTTCTTCCACCAATATCCTTGCACTTTTCATTTCTACAAGCCCAGCACCGGCCTTAACCGTATCCTTTAGATGTGCATCAGGCGTATCGTTTTCAGGTAGTGCCACTGCTATACCGCCTTGGGCTAAATTGGTAGATGAACTATCTACCTTGCTCTTTGTCAAAACGCATACCTTCATGCCAAGCTGGGAAAGCCTTATGGCACAAAAAAGTCCTGCAGCACCACTTCCTACTACGATGAAGTCATATGTATCTGATAAGCCTTTCAAATTTCCTCCTTAATTGCGAAGCTAATTTTCTAAGGAAAAATTTTACGATAAATAAGCAAGAAGTTTCTTACTGAAGCAAGAGGAGGATGTCACCAAGGCCGTAACAAGCTGGATTGATTAAAGTTTAATACATTCGCAGTATCATAGCTTGCTTTTGCCCTCCTTTTGACCTAAACTTTTCCTTATCAAAACGTTTAGGAGGAATTAATGCCACAGATAAAGTCTGCTGAAAAACGCCTACGTCAAAATCCCAAAAGGCGTGAAATAAATAGGTTTCATCTAAAGAGGATGAGAACTGAGATAAAGAAGCTATTGGCGAAGGTCAAGGAAGGAGATTTGGAGGGTGCAAAGCAACAGCTCAAGGTAGCTGTAAAGTTTATTGAAAGGTCGGCTTCGAAAGGCGTAATTCATAAAAATGAGGCATCGCGCAGAGTTTCCCGCATTTCAAGGTTGGTTGCACAGCTTGAAAAACAACCAAAG
>CAZXGR010000032.1:0-8071 GCA_964640245.1 uncultured bacterium
TTGTCCTCCAAAGTTCTTCTATCAACTATTCTCTTTGCCTTTCCCATGCTTCTTTCAAGACTCCTCGGTTCAACTAACTTAACCTTGGCGTTGATATAGAGGTTATTGAGGAGCTCATTTTCAAGCTTTTTCTTGAGGTTTTCAAGCGATGCAACGCCATTCCTCATGAATTTATCCTCTACTTCAACCCAAACCTCAAGCTTATCCAAAACCCCCTTCTTGTCGGCAACGATCACGTAGTTTGGTGTAAGTCCCTCTACATTTGCAATCACGTGCTCTACCTGTGAAGGAAAGACATTTACGCCGTTTATTATAAGCATATCATCGGTCCTTCCCTTAATGCTGCTCATCCACTTAAGTGTCCTGCCGCACTTGCACGGCTCTCTATGTATCGACGTGATATCCCTTGTCCTGTACCTTATCATGGGGAGGGCCTGCTTGTTAAGCGTTGTGATAACAAGCTCACCTTCCTCTCCATCAGGCAAAACCTCACCTGTCTTTGGATCAATTACCTCAGCTAAAAAGTTGTCCTCGAAGATGTGCAAATGCCCATGCTTACATGTAGCTGCAACGCCTGGGCCTATTATCTCCGAAAGCCCATAGCATTCAACGTATTGAATGCCCCAAACGTCAGCTACAGTATCCCTTAAGCCCTTGGATGTAGGTTCGGCACCAAAGAATCCGGCACGAAGCTTAAAATCCCTTTTGGGATCGTAACCCTCAGACTCTGCAACCTCGGCTATGTGAAGTGCAAAGGATGGCGTTGCACAGAGAATCGTTGCGCCAAAATCCTTCATCAACATAACCTGCCTCTTAGTAAAGCCACCACTTGCAGGCACAACGGATGCCCCTAAGGCTTCAGCTCCATAATGAAAACCAAGCCCTCCTGTAAAAAGCCCATACCCGTATGCATTATGGACGACATCCTTCTCGTTAACATCAGCCATTAAAAATGTCCTTTCCATTACCTCAGTCCAAACCTTCATATCATGAGCTGTATAACCCACAACCGTTGGTTTACCCGTTGTACCAGAGGATGAGTGTATCCTCACTACCTGCTCCATTGGAACGGCAAAAAGCCCAAAGGGGTAGTGATTCCTCAAATCCTGCTTCGTTATAAATGGCAACCTTTTTAAATCTTCGAGGCTTTTTATATCCGATGGTCTAACCTTTACAGCATCAAAAGCTTGTTTGTAGAAGGGAACAAGGTAGTAGGCCCTTTCAAGGGTATCCCTTAACCTTTTAAGTTGAATGCTTTCCATTTCTTCCTTTGAGATAAAGTCATTGTGGTTTATTGCCATCGGAACCTCCTTTTGATAAAATTGGCTTAATTTTACAAAAATTTTACAGTTTTGGGGATAAGATGTTCCAAAAAGGATTAGAAACAATAGACAGGGAAAAGCTTAACGAGCTGCAGTTAAAGAGGCTGAAGCAAACACTATCGAGGATAAAATCCAAAAACCCTTCGTACTGGAAGAGGCTGGGAAAAATTGATCCAGAAGATATAAAAAGCTTAAGTGACCTTTCGAAACTTCCATTCATTACAAAGGAAGACCTGAGAAAGGGTTATCCGTTCGGATATGCATGTGGAAAGCAATGCGAGTTTGTAAGGTTTCATATGTCATCGGGAACAACCGGCACGCCAGTGGTAAACCCATACACGCCAAGTGATGTTGACCAATGGGGAACAATAGTGGCAAGGTGCCTATCGGCTGCAGGCCTCGACTACACTGATGTACTACAGATAACACCATCGTTCGGCCTTTTCAACGGTGGGTTCGGCTTTCACTACGGGGCTGAGAAGATTGGGTGCTTTGTTGTTCCAATAGGCCCGGGGAGAAGCCTCTTACAGCTGAAGTTAATGAAGGATTTCAATACAACGGCACTTGCCGGCATTGCTTCCTATCCGATAAGGCTCATAGAGGTAGCAAAGGAAGAGGGTTTTGACTTTAGGGATACAAAGCTAAAGGTTGGCATCCTTGGGGCAGAGGTATGGAGCAACGAGATGAGGTCGTACATAGAAAGGGAAATGGGAATAGAAACATTTGACATCATAGGCATGACGGAAACAGGTGGTGTTGGACTTGGTATAGACTGCAAGGCACATA
Organism: uncultured bacterium; assembly: GCA_964640245.1. Taxonomy (GTDB): domain Bacteria; phylum Aquificota; class Aquificia; order Desulfurobacteriales; family Desulfurobacteriaceae; genus CAZXGR01. The sequence goes on from CAZXGR010000032.1 coordinate 2,109, forward strand.
ACGGCATCCATATATGGGAGGATCATTACATAGTTGAGATAGTGGATCCTGAAACGGGGAAGGTTCTACCCGATGGGCAGGAAGGCGAATTAGTCATCACAACGCTTACAAGGGAAGGATTACCGCTTATAAGGTATAGAACAAGGGATATAACTAAGATCATCTCTCGTGATAGGTGTGACTGTGGAAGGACGCATTTAAGGATAGAGAGGTTAAAGGGCAGAACGGACGATATGCTCAAGGTAAAGGGTGTATGCTTTTACCCAAGGCAGATCGAGGAAATAGTGATGAAGTATCCTGAGGTCCTGCCGGATTACCAGATAACGATAGGAAAGGTTGAGGGAAAGGATAAGGTAGAACTGATGGTTGAAACGGAAAAACAGGATGAATACTTAAAGGAAAGGATAGAGGAAGAGATATTTAGCTTACTGGGGCTTCATATAGATGTAACGCTTAAGGGAAAGGGTGAAATTCCAAGAGGAAAAGGCAAGGCAGTAAGGGTCAAAAAATTGTGGGGAGATAAGTAGGTAAAATGAAAAGATTAATGACATGCATTACAATGGTTTTGCTCTTAAACCCATTGGCATCGGCAGACGAAAAATCTGATATACAGAGCTTGAAACAAACCGTAAAACAACTTGAAGTCCAACTTCAGAGTGTGAAATGTAAAAATGTAACGCTTGAAAGAGAGATTGAAGAGCTTAAGAAAAGCATGGGTAAAAAACCACAGAAGCTATCGTTTAAAAGCAGGCTGAATAAACCTGTCAGTTTCTATGGTTTCGTTAAAACGGACGCCTCATATTCAGACTCAAAGGCAGTAGGAAAGGACTACATTCTCTTTGCATTACCAAAGTACCTTGGCAACCACAAAAATTATAAGGACAACGATTTCAACATAAACTTCAAGCATTCGAGATTCGGCTTTTTAATAAGGAAAAATGAGGGAAATTACCACTTACTCGGAAACTTCGAGTTTGACTTTTACGGAAACCTCAATGAAAACGATGACAACCCAGATCATGCAGGAATAAGGGTAAGAAAGGCATATGTCCAATTCGGAAGGGAAAACTGGAACGTACTGGCAGGTTTGGATTGGATGCTTCTAACCCAGCTTTACCCACATCTTTCGAACTTTCCATCTGGCGCTATGATGGGAAACATAGGGTACAGGATTCCACAGGTAAGGTTTACAAGGTTTTTTAAAGCTGAAAATCAAAAGCTAACAACACAAATTGCATTCGATAAGGTATGGGGAGACCCGGACCCAGCTTTATCGCCATATATAGATACGGGATCTGACTCCGGGGTGCCTGATGTTCAGGGAAGGATAGCCTACGATACAAGCGTAGGCAACACAAAGGTTCACATAGGAACAATAGGGCATTATGGAAGGGAACAGGTTGATCTTAAAAACGGAAGCAACAAGGATCTAAAAACCTACTCATACGGCCTGGAGTTTAAGGTTTCACCAATTAATTGGGCATACCTATCCGGAAAGGTTTGGAAGGGAAAGAACTTAGGGGGATGGTATACAGGTGGCATTGGGCAAGGTGTTCTATACATCGATGATAGAGGATTACCAAGCACCAAATTAAGATCAACACCGGTTGATGCAAGGGAAATAGATGCGGAAGGTGGATGGGTTGAGCTTGGGTTAAAGCCCAATGAAAAACTTTCAGTTCACCTTGGAACAGGTATTGATAATCCTGACAACAACGATTTAAGATACAACGGAAAATATCCAGGTCTTGCAAGGCTTCAAAATACGATGTACTATTCAAATGCGATGTACAAGCTTACGCCATCACTTGGCCTTATGGGTGAGTACCTGAGGGTAAAGACAAACTATCCTGCACCACTAAAGGATGGAATCGTCAACAGGCTTCAAGGAAGTCTGCTTTACTTTTTCTAAGGAGGATATATGAACGTAGGAAAGTTTCCGCAGCTGAGACTCAGAAGGCTTAGAAGCAATGAAAACATAAGAAGCTTGGTCAGGGAAACGCACATTACTGTCGATGATCTCATCTATCCGCTCTTCGTGGTTGAGGGTAAAGGTATAAAGCAGGAAATACCATCGATGCCCGGGCAGTTTAGGTACTCTATCGATGAACTCGTAAAAGAGGTTGAAAACGTCAAGAACTTGGGCATAAAGGCAATACTGCTTTTTGGCATTCCCTCGCACAAGGATGAATTAGGTTCGGATACATTTTCGGATAACGGCATAATTCAAAGGGCAGTGAGGGCTATAAAGAAGGAAGTACCGGATATCTACGTTATTACAGATGTTTGTTTTTGTGAGTATACGTCCCACGGCCACTGCGGATATCTAAAGTGTACAGATGACAAACACTGCTACGTTGACAACGATAAAACACTTGAACTGCTTAAAAAGCAGGTTGTATCCCATGCAAGAGCCGGGGCAGACATGGTTGCACCTTCAGGCATGATGGATGGTATGGTAAAGGCAATAAGGCAGGCACTTGACGAAAATGAATTTGAAAACATCCCCATAATGTCATATTCGGCAAAGTATGCCTCAGCATACTATGGGCCGTTTAGGGATGCAGCTGAGTCGGCACCTGCATTTGGGGATAGGAGAAGCTACCAAATGGACCCAGCAAATGCCAACGAAGCCTTAAGGGAAGTTGCACTTGATATCGAGGAAGGAGCTGATATCATCATGGTAAAGCCTGCACTTTCCTACATGGATATCATCACAAAGGTGAAGGAAACATTCAAGTATCCAACAGCCACATACAACGTCAGTGGTGAGTATGCAATGATAAAAGCCGCAGCTCAAAAGGGTTGGATAGATGAGAAAAAATTAACCATGGAAACCCTTACATCCATTAAAAGGGCAGGGGCTGATATCATCATCACCTACTTTGCAAAGGATGTAGCAAACTGGCTCAACGCTTAAGAAAGCTTTCGAGGATAAAGGCGGCAGCAATGTCGTCTAATTCCTTTTTCTTTTTCCTTAAATCGATCATTAATCCGGCAGCTTCCCTTGTTGAAAAGGATTCATCCTGAAAATCTATTTCTACACTTACATTTTTTGACACCAAAAACTTCTCAAGCTTTTCTGTAAATCTTAGGATCTTCCCGGATATCTTTGTGGGCTTGCCGTTCAAAAGGGGAAGGCCTACAACTAACTTGCCTATATTGAAATCCTCTATGATGCCCAAGATCCTTGAAAAGGTATCGAGGTTATTCTTCCTATGAATTATCGTTAAAGGCCTCGCTGTAAGGTTAAGGCCATCGCTCACCGCAATGCCTATTCTCTTAAAGCCAACGTCAAGTGCCAATATTCTCTTAGATGTCAAAGACCTTGCCCGGATTAAGTATGTTGTTTGGATCCAGTGCCCTCTTCACATCCTTCATCTTCTCAAGGGCATCCCCAACCTCAAGTGGAAGAAATTCCTTCTTCATCCATCCGATTCCATGTTCGCCGGATATCGTTCCCCCAAGCCTTATGGAAAGTTCGAACGTTTCCCTTACGGCACTTTTAACTCTTTCTTCCTCACCGGGTTCATACATGAAGTTTACATGAATGTTCCCATCACCTGCATGTCCAAAGTTAACAACCGTAAGATTGTACTTGTCTGCAATCTTATACACGTTCCTTATCAGGTCAGGAACCTTTGATCTTGGAACAGCAACATCCTCATTTATCTTCTTAGGTTTGATCTTCACTATCGAAGGCGATATGGAACGCCTTGCACGCCATATCTCATCCCTTTCGGATTCCGTTGAGGCTACCTTTACATCCTCCGCACCTGCCTTCCTGCATACGTTCATTGCCCGACCTATAAGTTCATCAACGATGGACTCAAAGCCGTCAACCTCCACTATCAGTATTCCCCCTGCGTAAGAGGGAAACCTCAAATCCGTAAAGTTCTCAACTGCCCATATGGAGTTCTTGTCCAAAAGCTCACAGGCAGTTGGTATAACTTTTGCCCTAAACATATTAGACACTGCTTGGGCTGCCTGCCCTACATCCTTAAAAATGGCCATTGCCGTCCTTACGGATTCCGGTTTTGGAACAAGCTTAAGGTAAGCTTTTGTTATAAAGGCAAGTGTACCTTCAGATCCAACTATCAAATCCTTCAGATCATATCCTGCCACACACTTTACGGCTTTCGAACCCACATTAGCTATCGTACCGTCTGCAAAAACCACCTCTAACTGCATTACATAGTTCTTTGTAACGCCGTACTTTACACATCTCGGTCCGCCTGAGTTCTCTGCTATGTTTCCACCAATGGTTGAATACTTGTAGCTCGATGGGTCAGGTGGGTAAAAAAGCCCTCGCTTCATTACTTCCTTTTGAAGGTCAAACGTTACAACACCCGGTTCTGTTAAAACGGTTAAGTTGTCCTCATCTACCTTTAAAACTTCATTCATCTTCTCTGCAGATATAACTATGCCACCATTAAGTGGCGCTGAGCCTCCCGTTAAGCCTGTCCCAGCACCTCTTGGGTAAACCGGTATTTTCTCAGTATTGGCAAAGGATAGGATTTTAGAAACCTCAAATTCATCCCTTGGAAAGACAACGAAATCTGCAACACCCCTTGGTCCTGTTGGTGTGGCATCATAAGAATAGGCTAAGCGCCAATCCCTCGTGAGCTTTAGGTTCTTGGCTCCTACGGTTTTTCTTAAAAAGGATTCAACATCCTCTAACTTTTGCATAACCCAATTATATTAAAAAAGCCCCCGTTATGGGGGCTTAAAAGTTAAAATGCAATGTCTTATTCTTTTCTTTTTCTATCTCCAAGCTTGATTCCTAACAAGCCTGCAAGCATTACAACAATGTTGAATATACCGCTAAACGGTGATTCAGCTACAGCAAGTGAACATCCTCCACCGCCACCGCCAGAGGTTGTCTTTGGACTTGTAGGGGATGGAGCTACTGATGAAGAAGCTGTACCCGCGATGGCAAAGTAGCTCAGCTTCGTAGTTGAGAATGTTACATATGGATTACTTGGGTTAACGCCATATTCACCTATCTCTTTCCAGCTGTTCCCATCCTCGCTTTCAAGCAGGGCAACCTTTCCTGAAACCTTACTAGCATCGTATGGAAGCGTGATCGTCAGAGGTTCAGCAAAACTATTGTCCTTGGTGTGTATATGAAGCAAGCTCGATGCAAGAACCGGATTTCTTATGCCAAGGGTTTTAGCATAATTTGTTGCAGAATCCTCCATCGTAGCGTTATCAACCTTTTCTAACTTTAGGGCAGTAGGAGTTGAAACTGCACCAGCTGGAACACTGACCGTAACGTTATTGGATGAAACGGTTGAACTTTGAGTAGGACTGATAAGGAAGAACCCTTTGTAGTCCTTACTCTCTATCCTTGGTGTCTTAACCTCGGCAACCATATCACCCTGCGAAACACTCATATGACCGTTTTTATCGTAGTGAAGACCACTTGGAACCTTGTAGAAGCCAGCAGCCTTTGATTCCTCTATGGCCTCAGGCGGAAGCTCAAAGGGAACGAGCTCTATCTGCCTACCAGCTGTTGTGTTCCCACTTGCAACCTCTGGACTGAGCCTGTCCTTGGACTGATCCGGATTATGGCAGGATGCACATGAAAGCGGACCGGTTGTATGACTGCCAAGCGCGTAGTTTGCCGGCCAGACACCGTGGTCTATGCCGAACGGCGCAATGGACAGGAATATGACAGGGTTATGCGGATGGTTTGGGTCTTCCTTGTCAAGAACGGTCTTTAGTGCATCCTTCATTGCTTCGTATTCGTAGTTTGAGTCAATTTCTGGAGTCATATCACCGTTGTTGTCATAGACGTACTTGCCGTTTATGAGGCTTATGGCTGCAACCATTCCCGTATCGTGTCCGTTCGAGTCCTTTGCTGAAATGGCAGGCTTTCCAGTTTTAGCCTCTGCTTCGCTTACCGGCCTCATGACGAGTCCGGGAACCGGCTTATTGGATGCTTCTGGGTCTATCGTTGA
>CAZXGR010000033.1:0-7369 GCA_964640245.1 uncultured bacterium
TGTCAAAGAGCCAAGTGCGAATATTAAATTTATTACTTTTGAGGCTGGTGTCAATCATTTGCCAAAACGACATAGGCAAATATAAACAGGTTTTTTTTAAAGTCAAGCCTTTGAAAGCATATTTTCCAGTAAATCTATCTCTTCAATTGCCCTAAGCTTTATGTAACAACGCTTAACGAGTTTTCTATCTGAAGAAGCCTTGATTATAAAACTACACTTCTGCTTAGCATCTAAAAACTTGCCTTGATTAAAAAGCGCATCGGTAACTATCTCTAATATTTCACACCGTTCTTCTTTGGACATATCGGGATGCTTTAGAAGCGCTTCACCGATTCTTACAACATCGGAATGCCTATCCTCATTGGTATATATGAGGGAAAGCTCAGCAAAGGCATCAATAGCAATCCATAGATTAACAGATGGCCTAATAAGCTCAATAAGCTCCTGCTCAGCTTGATCAAACTTTCCATGATCTATTAGGAAATCTGCTAAATCCTTAGTCATGCTTTGCTTCGTAAATCCATCGGAGGATGATACTGCAAGTCTATAGTAAAATTCAGAAAGATCCAATTCACCCATAGCTTCGTATATCGAAGCTACATTTGCAATTACATAGGCAGAACCTGGATAAAGGTAAAGTGTAGAGGAACAAACTTCCAATGCCCTTTCATAATCAGTATTATATATGAGGAATTCTATAAGCTTTTCTCTATAATCAAGATTCTTAAAATCCAGCCTACAGGCCATTGAGATACAATTAATTGCTCTATCGAGCTTCCCGTTCTCAAAGTAAAGCTTACCAAGTTCAAAGTTTATCGTTGCTGATTCAACTTTAAGAAGCCCCTTTCCTAAAATATCTATTGCTCTATCTATCTTACCTGCAAGGTAATACAACCTTGCCATCTCAAGATAGGGAAATTCGCTAAATGGTTTAAGAACAAGTACATCCTCAAGCAGTGAAAAGGCCTCTAAATACCTGTATTGTTTTTTATAAAGATTATAAAGCTCAGTATATGCTTGAACCTCAAAGGGATTAAGCTTAATCGCTTCGTTAAGTTCCCCTTCTGCTTCTCTAAGCTTACTATTGGACAGGAACTGGATTCCCGTTCTTAGTTTTTCCTTTGACTTGGTATTATTGTCAATGAGTTTTGCCTTCCGTTTACATATCTCCGATTCCTCTATGTTTCCGTTTCTTTGATAAAGTTCAGCTAAAAGCGAATAGTAATTAGAATCCTTAGAACCTCTATAGCTCTTTAGGTTCTCTATTGCCTTGGCATAATCCCCATTGAGAAGGAGTTGCCTGGTAGATTTAACAATCTCATCAAAGTCCAAATTTTGCTTTCTAAAACCCTTCAATCAGACCCTCGTATTACTTGAGATATAGCTCAACTTTAAGTATAAATCAGATATCGAAATTTTCAACAGGAGGATTAATGCTCTCAAGAATAAGGAAGAATCTCAAGGCTTTCAGTATACCTGTATGGATAGCCACAGCATCATTTGTAGGAACTATCTTTCTCGTATGGGGTGTAAAATCCGTCATACAACCATCGGGGAAGGCCATAGCAACAGTTGATGGTTCACCTATTAAAATAGGTGAATTTTATAGGGATGTTGATATTTTAAACCAAAACCTGCAGGCAAAGTTAGGTGCAAATTACAGCAAGGTTATATCACCACAAGAGGTTAAGATTTTAGTCTTAAACAAAATGATAGTGAATAAGCTACTACTAAATGAGGCCAAAAAGGAAGGCCTAAAGGTAAGTAACTGGTATGTTGCAAAGGTAATAGAATCAAATCCCGATTTCTCTGAAAATGGTTCCTTCTCGGAAAATCTCTATGAAAGAATACTAAAGGCAAATAGAATAACCCCATCCATATTTGAAGGAAGAATTAGAAAAAACCTTCTCATAGACAAACTCGAATCAGTAATCTCAGGACATGTTAAGGTTAATGATGATGAAGCTAAAATGCTATATAAGGTACTTTTTGGAAAGAGGAACTTCAAGTATAAGCTCTTTCTTGCATCAGATTTCAATCCTAAGGTTAGTGATGAAGAGTTAAAAAACTTTTATGAGAAAAATAAATCCATGTTTTCAGCTAATGCAACATCAATATACAAAGCTATTGTCATACCTGTAGATTATTCAAATGCTACCGAAATTGCATCGGAAGCCTATAAAATGGCGAAATCGGGAAAACTACAAGGTATAGGAAAATTTAAACCTATTAAGGTAACGGATAAAAAGCTTATTAATGATTTCGGGAAAAAGAATTTTGGTTTCCTCAAAGGTAATAAAAACTATTACATATTTTTAAGGGAAAAAATTAACAATATAATGCCATTGAATAATGTAAAAACAAAGATAGAAACAATGATTAAGAATCAAAAATCTATGAAATTGGCCAAGAAATCCGCTGAAAGTTTTCTAAAAACGCCAAACTTCAGCAATAAAACTGGACTCATAGGAAGACAGGAAATGTTAAGTAAGTTTAAGATTTTAGACGTTGGTAAATTGGATATGATATTTAAGCTGACGAAGGGGAAAATTGTAGGTCCAATTGAAATATTAGATGGCTTTATCGTTTTAAAACCAATCAGTAGTTTAATGGTTAAGAACTTCGATAAGGACAAATTAAATCAGGTAAAAAAGATTATTTTGAAGGCAAAAAGGGAAAGCTGCCTTCAAAACTACATAAATCTATTGAGGAACAAGGCCAAAATTAAGGTAAACGCGACATACCTAAAGGGGTAAAAATTGAAAAGTATGACAGGTTTTGGAAGATGTAGGAAATCAAACGAGAACATAGAGATCAGCGTTGAGGCTAAAAGTCTCAATGGGAAGTCTCTTCGTATTAAGTATGCAATGCCAAAGATGTTCAACGAATCAACGGGAAAACTCAATGAAACCGTTAGAAAGCTTGTAAAAAGAGGCAATGTTGATATCTATATCGACTACAAGCTTCCTGAAAATGCCGCAGTTGACCTTCCAGTAAATATCAAACGTGTGACGAAATATCTAAACTCGATTAAAAACTTAAGGGACACGTCCGAAATGGATATAAACGTAAGTCTATCCGATATCCTTTCACTTCCCGGGGTTATGGAAAATCAAGAGGTAAAGGTATCTATGTACGAAGAGCCCTTAATAAATGCCGTATCCTGTGCACTAAAAAAGCTTAACGTCGAAAGAGAATCTGAAGGCAAGAGGCTAAAATCGTATCTTTTAGAACACCTAAAGGTTATAGAAGAATCAATTAAAAAACTCGAACTACAAACATCGTATATTGAGAAAACAGTAAAAGAACGGTTAAACGAAAGACTCAGCAGTATTCTTAAGGAAACAAAGGACGCAGAAAAGATAATAGAACTTGAGGTAGCCTTGATATCTGAGAAGCAGGACGTATCTGAGGAACTATCCAGACTAAAATCACATGTAAAACGATTCAAGGAACTTTCAGATAAAGATGAACCAGTAGGAAAATCATTGGATTTCCTATGTCAAGAGATGCTTAGGGAAATAAACACGCTTTCAAACAAGGTATCGACAATCGATGTTACCAACGAAGTTTTAAGGGTAAAGTCAGAAATTTCAAAGATAAAGGAACAGGTCCAAAATGTTGAGTAAAGGCTTACTGATAGTGGTATCAGCACCTTCAGGTACAGGAAAAACAACGCTTTCGCATATGCTCTTAAGCAATTTTCCAAATCTTAGCTACTCGGTTTCATATACAACGAGACCCATGAGGGTAAATGAGATTAATGGGAAGGATTACTTCTTCGTAAGCAAGGATACATTTCAGAAAATGATAGATGAAAATGACTTCTTAGAATGGATCAAGGTTTTTAATCATTACTATGGAACATCCAAATCACAGGTCGAAAGCGAACTGTCGAAAGGAAAGGATATACTATTAGATATCGATGTTAAAGGTGCATTAAACGTTAAAAGGTTATTTCCCGAGGCAGTACTTATATTCCTCATGCCACCTTCGTTTAAAGCTTTAAAGCAAAGGCTAATCAAAAGACAAACAAGCGAAGATGAGATATCCCTGAGACTTAAAAGGGCTAAGAGTGAAATTAGCTATGCATTAAAGTACGATTACATAGTTGTAAATGATAAAATAAAGCTTGCCTTTGAAAGGTTAAAGTCTATTATTATCGCAGAAAGGTGTAGCGTATCAAGGCTAAAGAAGCACATCAAAGCACTGAGAATTGATAGCGAAATTCTTAGGATACTCAAGGAGGAACGATGAAAAGGATAAACCTTAAAGCTGTTGTGGATAGGATAGGAAATTACTATGAAGCCACAATTGTTGCAGCAAAAAGGGCTAAGTCGCTTTATGCGGAGGATTCCTATACATTCGGAAAGGATGAGAATGGAAAGGAACATAAGAAAACGGTAATAGCTATGCTTGAAATACTATCTGGGAAAGTTTGTGCAAAGGAAAATGAATAGTTACAGCATAATCAGAAATGAAAGGCTATCGGATAAGGATTATATCCTTAGCGTAAAAGCTAAGAGCGTAAACATCAAACCAGGCCAATTTGCCATGTTAAGCGTAAGGCAAAAGGAAAGCCTCGATCCATTGCTGAGGAGACCACTTGCCATTTTTGACGTTGAGGGTGATGAAGTTTCATTCTTGTACAGGGGAAATGGGCGGGGGATAGAGCTTTTACATTCTATTTCCGATTCAATATCCATACTTATGCCCCTTGGAAATCCCGTACCTGATAACTTTGATAGATACCTCTTTATAGCGGGTGGCGTGGGCATTGCAGGTGTCTTCCTTGCAGCCAAAACCTTCAATAAGGATAGGGATGTCCATGTTCTATACGGTGAAAAGGATAAATCATCGTTATCAGGTTTGCCATTTCTCAAAAACTGCAGTTTAAGCTTTTCTGTATATACTGAGAATGGAAGCTTTGGTAAAAAGGGCTTTGTTACACAGGATCTCGAAAGTTTTAGGGATTATACGTGGGTAGCCTGTGGACCTATGCCAATGTTAAAAGGAGTAAAATTAGCGAGTACTAATTTAGGTGCAAAATGTTTTCTAATGCTCAATGCAAGGATGGCTTGTGGAGTTGGTGCATGCCTAGGATGCGCCGTTAAAACTATTCACGGCTACAAGAGATGCTGTAAGGAAGGCCCTGTCTTTGATGCCCAAGAGGTAGTAATTTGAAAAAGGGAATTCTTGGTATAAGCAATGAAATTACTGAAAAGTGTGTAAGATGTGGCCTTTGCAGGTCAGTTTGTCCTGTTTTCAATGCTACAGATGAGGAACCATCGGTATCAAGGGACAAGATATTCTTAGCAGATCTGATAAATAAGGGTAAGATAGATATAGATGAGGAAGCTGCAGACTTCTTCAACCGATGTACAACTTGTTTGAGATGTCAAGAGGTATGCCCTGTTGGTGTTGATTATGAAACGATAATAGTCTCTGCAAGAAAGAAATCCGTCGAAACGTTTGGTGTACCTTTGGAAAAAAAGGCAGAGATAGATCTTGTGTCGAATAAAACCCTTTTAAACCTCTTTACAAAGGTATTCGCACCTTTATCTATAATCACCAAAAAATCGAAAAGCCCTCAAAATAGGCTCCTGCCTATAAGCATACCTGCGTTCGGTAAGACGGTTATACCAAAGCCCCACTTTATCCCGTTTAACTATAAAAATAGGATATTTGAGGTTGAAAACGAACGAGGCAGGGTTTTGTTCTTTACAGGTTGCGCATTTAACAACTTCTACACAAAAACTGCCATGAACGCCGTCAAGGTCTTAAATGCACTTGGTTATACAGTTATCGTCCCCAAGGATCAGTGGTGTTGTGGCGCTTCGGCATATTACTCTGGAGACATGAAGACATTTAAAAACCTCAAGGATAAAAACCTAAAGAGCCTTTCAAGATGGAACGTTGACTTCATGGTTTTAATATGTGCAACGGGTGGAAACATATTCAAGAAATTATACAAGGAACTTCCATTCAAGGTCTATGACTTCTTAGAGGTTTTACATGAAAACTTAGAGACCATTGGAAAATGGAAATCACCTGAAAACCTAAGGATAACATGGCATCATCCATGCCACATAATCAGAGGGCAGAAGATCCCAAGAAGCTACCCTATAGATATTCTAAAGCTCATCGAAAACGTTGAATTTACCAATTTGAATGAAGCTGATATGTGCTGCGGTCTTGGAGGCTCGTTTAAGCTTTCGTATCCCAAAGTTTCAGAGAGAATACAGCTAAAAAAGGCTAAAAACGTTCAAGATACAAAGGCAGACATGGTCCTAACGGAATGCCCGGGATGTGTTATGAATATAGCGGAAGGTCTTGAAAAGGTCAATTCGAATACACAATCAGTTCACATTGCCGATTTCTTGGCTTCCTGCTTGAACACAGATAAAACCTGAGAAACAGATGGGAAACTCTCATTTCCATGAATCTCAAAAACCCAATCAACAGGCGGAAACCATCCGGATTGTCTTTTCGTTATAACAAAGGTTTTAACCCTTTGGGAAATGGCAACGTGGGATGCGAAGGAGTTATTGCCTATGAAAAACTTAGATTTTCCAACAAGGACTGCAAATTCCTTTATAGAAAAAGGACTATCTATTAAAATCGATTTATGTTTTGTTTTCTCAACTACAGCCTCTGCAATTCCCCTCTCATTAGGCCCATAGCAAACCACAGGTGTGATGTTGAATCTTTCTACCAGAAAATCCATTAAAACTGCATAGTTTTCCAAGCCCCAAATCTTCTCTGGCTTCCTTGCAGTTGGGACAAGGACAAAGTAATCCGATAACCCCTTGGACTTCAAAAATAGATTAACCTTTTCAATGTATTTGCTTCCATAGTAAATCCTCGGCATGTATCTCTCAACCGGGGTCTCAATGCCTAAACCCTTTAAAAGCTCCATCCTTTCCCAAGCGGTATAACCATGATTCTTCCATCTGATGGGAACATTGTAAAAGGGATTCCATCTTTCCTTCTCAAAGGCAATTCTCTTAGGGGATATGGATAATAAGGTCAAAATCCTCGACCTACCAGTTCTTTGAACATCTATAACGGCATCATAACCTTCACGTCTCATCATATCAATCGTTTTTAAGAATCCATCAAATACTAAAATCTTATCTATAAATGGATTACCAGATATTATCTCAAAGCCCGAGTGCGATGTAAGGAAGTGAACGGCAGAATCATTCAATCTTTCCTTTATCACCCTCGCAAGTAGGGATGAAAGCAAAACGTCGCCAAGCTGTCTCAATTGAATTATGAGGATTTTCATCATAGAATTTCCTAAACCTCGGAGGATTAAATGATACATGATAAATTAGGGTTTTCCAACAAACTTTCCACTGCATCA
>CAZXGR010000034.1:0-6934 GCA_964640245.1 uncultured bacterium
GTGTCCCTATGGCTAACCCTCACAACATCCTGCTCTATAATCGGTCCTTGGTCTAAATCCCTCGTAACGTAATGGCTTGTAGCACCAATTATCTTGACGCCCCTTTCAAACGCGCGGTAGTAAGGCCTTGCACCCATAAACGCGGGCAGGAAGGAATGGTGTATGTTTATGATCCTGTTTGGAAAGGCATCTACAAACCTACCGCTTAGTATCTGCATGTACCTTGCTAAAATCACAAGCTTAATGTCATTCCTTCTTAGAAGCTCTAATTCCTTTTCCTCAACCGTAAACCTATCCTCACTTGATTTTGGAAGGCAGTAAAAGTCTATACCAAAGTCATCGGCGATGTGCTTTAAATCCATGTGGTTGCTTACTATGAGCTTTGGTTTTCCCCTTAACTCCCTTAATTTAAATCTATATAAAAGGTCATATAGGCAGTGACCTTGCTTTGAAACGAATATAGCAACGTTCGGAACCTCAGAACTGAAGTGAACATCGAAACTCATGGAGAACCTGTTAGCTATGGGTAAAAAGGCTTCTTTGATTTTTCCCCTGGGAACTTTAAATCCCGATAGATCCCACTCTATGCGTGAGAAGAATATACCCTTTTGGCTGTCTATATGCTGGTCGGCATGTATTATGTTGCCGTTGTTTTCCGCTATAAAACGCGTGATCTCTGAAAGTATGCCCCTTCTATCGGGACAGGATATAAGTAAGGTAGCTGTTTCATTCATTCTACAGTAACACTCTTTGCAAGATTCCTCGGCTGGTCAACATCGTAACCTAAAAAGTCAGCTATATGATACGCAAAAAGCTGAAGGGGAACAACGTTAATTAGTGGAGAAAGAAACTCGTTTACCTCTGGCACAATCACCGAAAAGTCTGAAAGCTGTCTTGCCGACTGGCACGATTCATTTGTAAGGGTTACGATCTTACCTTTCCTTGCCTTAACCTCTTCGATATTGGAAACGATCTTCTCATAAACCTTACCCTTTGTGGCAATGAAAACCACCGGCATTCTTTCCGTTACAAGGGCTATTGGGCCGTGCTTCATTTCACCTGCAGGATAACCATCAGCATGAATGTAGGAAATTTCCTTGAGCTTTAAGGCACCCTCAAGTGCAATGGGAAAGTTAACGTGCCTCCCAACGTAAAGCGCATCATTTGACTTGTAGAATTCAAGTGCAAGCTTCTTAACGGTTTCCGTTTTCTTCTCAAGTTCCAGGAAGGATTCAAGCCTAGAAGGTACATCGGATATCAATGAGAGAAGCCTTTGCTTCTCATCCAAGGATAAAACACCTTTCTTAAATCCTAAGTTAACGGACAGTAAAAAGAAAAGCGCTATCTGTGTTGTAAAGGCTTTTGTTGATGCTACGCTTATCTCTGGGCCGGCATACGTGTAAAGTGAAAGGTCAGCCTGTCTTGTTATTGTAGAACCAAGCACGTTGCATACTGCAAGCGTCCTGGCACCTTTCTGCTTTGCAAGGCTCAAGGCTGCAAGCGTATCAGCCGTTTCCCCGGACTGTGATACGAATATACACAGATCGTTTCTGCCGATGGGTGGATTCCTATACCTGAACTCTGATGCATAGTCAACGTTTACAGGAATACCTGCAAAGTTTTCAATGTAGAACTTCCCTATTAACCCTGCATGGTACGATGTACCACATGCAACTATGTTTATCCTGTCTAAATCCGTAAAATCAATTTCACTGCTGAGATTCCCGCTTATCGTATCGGATATAGCTCTCGGCTGTTCGTATATCTCCTTCAACATGAAGTGCTTAAATCCTGCTTTCTCTGCCTGTGCTATTGACCATGGGATGTGCGTAACTTCCTTTTCAACCTTTCTACCTGAGATATCAAAAAACTCGACACTATCCCTCTTAAGAACACCAATCTCGCCATTGTCCATGAAAACGGCATCTTTAGTATACTGAAGGAAAGCCGGGACATCGGAGGCCAAGAATTTCTCACCTTTTCCAATACCAACGACAAGTGGACTGTCCTTCCTTGCAACGAATATGGCATCCGGCTCATGAAGAGTTATGGCAGCAACGGCATAGGAACCTTTCAACATACCAATTGCCCTTTTAAAGGCACTGAGGAAATTCCTACTGCCCTTCAGCTCTTCCTCTATAAGGTGGGCAATTACCTCCGAATCGGTTTCAGATTTAAATCTATGGCCCTTGGCCAATAAATCCTTCTTCAGCTCTTCGTAATTTTCAATTATGCCGTTGTGGACTATGGCTATCTTGCCAGTACAATCAAGGTGAGGATGGGCATTTATGCCGTTTGGTTCACCATGTGTAGCCCACCTCGTATGTCCTATGGCAACATTCGAGTAAAGGCATATCTTATTCAGTTCAAGTTCCAAGGCCCTAACCTTACATGCCTTTTTATAAACCTCAAGCTTATCCTTTACAATCATCGCTATGCCTGCGGAATCATAGCCCCTATACTCAAGCCTCATCAAACCATTTAGAACAACGTCCTTTGCGTTATCGTTGCCTATGTAGCCTACAATACCACACATTCAAACCTCTCTAAGTTATTTTACCATGAAAACACGAAGGCAAAATGTGGTATATTTTTAGCTAAAATTTCATTGGAGGCAATTAAATGAATTTAAAGGTAACCCCGCTCAGCATTCAGCCAACAAGCCAATCAGAAATAGAGATAGTTGAAAGGAAAGGTATAGGACATCCAGATACGATATGTGATGCACTTGCCGAAGCCCTATCGATAGAACTCTGCAAGGTTTACATAGACAAGTTTGGTTTTATACTTCATCACAACGTTGACAAAAACCTATTGGTAGGTGGAAGTGCAAAGCCTCAACTTGGAAGCGGAAAAATTATTGAGCCTATAAACATATTCCTCTCCGGAAGGGCAACAAAAACCTATAAAGGTGTAAACATACCGGTTGATGAGATTGCCATTGAAACGGCAAGGAAATGGCTTAAGGAAAATATACATGCGCTTGATCCCGAAAAGGATGTAAAGATACAGGCCTTTATAAGATCAGGCTCCAGTGATCTTACCGACATATACATGAGGCAACTTAAAAATGGCGTTTCTCTTGCAAACGATACATCCTTTGGCGTTGGCTTTGCACCCTTTGATGGCATGGAAAATGCCGTTTACCACATAGAAAGGGAACTTAACAGCAAAAGCGTGAAAAAAGCACATCCAGAAATAGGAGAGGATATCAAGGTTATGGGTGTGAGAAACGGAGATAGTATTGACATAACGATTGCATGTGCATTTGTTGATAGGTTTATTCAGAATTTGGATGATTACATTGAAAAGAAGAAGAATGTGGAGAAAATAGCCTATAACATTGCGAGAGGATTTACAAATAAAGACATAAGGATACAGGTAAACACGGGGGATGACCTAAAGAACGGAAATGTTTACATAACAGTAACGGGAACTTCATCGGAATCAGGAGACGATGGAGAAGTTGGAAGGGGCAACAGAATCAATGGCTTGATAACACCGTACAGACCTATGAGCCTTGAAGCAGCGGCTGGAAAGAATCCCGTTACGCACGTTGGAAAACTCTACAACATTACGGCCAATGAGATAGCAAGGGCTGTAGTATCTGAAATCCCCGAAATAGAGGAAGTTTACTGCTACATGGTAAGTCAGATTGGGAAACCTGTAACTCAACCATTAGCTGTAGATGTAAAGGTAAGAACAGAGGAAAACACAGAAGCATTTAAACCCAAGATAGAAAGGATCGTATCAGAGTATTTATCGGACATGAAGAACATATGGAAAAGGATTATAAACCATCAAATTACCGTTTACTGAGAATTTGGGGCTATACAGCCCCAAAATTTAAAGGTTAAAGCCGCTTTCACCCTCTAATGCCTTATCAAGACCTTCGGATTCAGCCTCATCACTTACCCTTGCACCATTTGTCATGGTAGAAGCTATCTTGTATATGATAAAGGTTCCTAAGGCCGAGTAAACGATCGTTACCACCACTGCTTTAAGCTGTATTAAAACTTGCATTGGATTTCCATCTATTAAACCGGGTACACCGCCGCAGCTTTTAAGTGCAAATATACCTGTTGCAATTGCACCCCATATACCGCATAGACCATGAACACCAAATGCATCCAATGCATCATCATAGCCAAGTTTATTCTTGAGGATAAAAACACCAAACCATCCGGTAAAGCCAGCACCGATACCGATGATTATTGAGCCTAAAACGTTAACATAGCCTGCTGCTGGGGTTATAGCAACGAGACCTGCCACCGCACCGGATGCTGCACCCAACATCGTTGGTTTTCCTGCGGTTAACCACTCGATCAGAATCCATGTTATGGTAGCAGCGGAGGCCGATGTATTCGTAACTAAAAGTGCCAAGGCTGCACGGCCATCAGCGGCAAGCTCTGAACCGGCATTAAACCCAAACCATCCAAACCAGAGAAGCGCTGCACCTAAAACGGTAAGTACAACGGAGGATGGGAAAAACGGCTCCTTCCTGTAGCCCTTACGCTTACCAAGCATCAAGGCCATTACAAGGCCAGCAATACCAGCATTGATGTGGACAACGGTCCCGCCTGCAAAGTCAAGAGCACCATCGCTTGCAAGGAATCCTCCTCCCCAAACCCAATGTGCAACAGGTGCATAGACAAACGTTAACCACAAAACAGAAATGATGCACCATGTAGAAAACTTCATCCTTCCAACAACCGAACCACTTGCCAGGGCTATAGTAATGCCAGCAAATGTACCTTGAAAGGCAACGAAGAGAAGCTCAGGAATTGTTCCCTTCAATGTATGAATTGATATACCGTTGAGGAAAAGCTTACTGAGATTGCCTATTACACCGCTAACATCGGGTCCAAAGGATAGCGTATATCCCCATAGAACCCATACGATAGATGCAATGGCAAACGTTACAAAGCTCATAGACATAGTATTAAGTATGTTCTTAGTGCGTGACATGCCACCGTAGAAAAGTGCCAGACCGGCGGGCGTCATCAATGCGACCAAACCAGTTGCGACAAGAACCCATGCGGTATCCCCTGCATTCAACATCCTAAAACCTCCTTCACTTTATATTTTTTATTTTTAAATCTTAAAAAGCAAAAAACATGCCATACAAAAACGAGGCAAGGGCAACATCATTAACCTTAAGATGTACAGAAAGTAAGCAGAGTTAAAAATAGATGACTAAAAATTAGTCAATTGAGAAAAACATTTAGTTTCTTTCTTAAAGCATATTCGCGCATCTTCTTCTTTGCCCTTGTTTCGAGCTGCCTTACACGTTCACGGCTTATGCCCAACTTCTCGCCAATTTCCCTCAACGTCTCCGGATTTCCTCCGTCAAGCCCAAACCTCATAGTTATTATTTTCTTCTCCTGCGGGGTAAGCTGCGCAACCATTTCACGTATGCTCTGCTTTAATTCTTCCTTTACAACTTTCTCCTCAACCTCAGCTGTACCCTGACCCTTCAGAAATTCCTTAAAGGTCGTTTCTTCATCCGTTCCAACTGGTGTATCAAGGGAAAGCGGAACCTTACATATCGTCAAAAGTCTCTCTATATCTTTAGACTTCATACCTACATACTTTGCCAATTCTTCCGGAGTGGGCTCCCTCCCTTTTTTCTTCAAAAGCTCACCATAGGATCTCGTAATCTTATTTACCAAAACGGCCTGCTTTACGGGTATCTTAACGGCTCCTGTCTGCTGTGCAAGGGCTTGCATAATGGACTGTCTAATCCACCAAACCGCATATGATATGAACTTTACGCCCTTATCTGGGTCAAAACGCCTTGCTGCTTCAATCAATCCTAATATACCTTCAGCTATAAGGTCATGAAGGGAAAGTCCACATCCAAGGTACTTTTTGGCAACACTGACAACAAACCTAAGGTTAGACTCTATAAGTTTTTTTAGGGCTTCCTTATCTCCATTCTTTGCACGCTTTGCATACTTTAATTCCTCTTCCCTTGTTAAAAGCGGTATCTTGGAAATGGACTTGAGAAAAGCATCAAGCGAATCCTTATCGGGAACAAACGATTCAATAAGGGAAGGATCAATCTCCTGTGAAAGCAGATTTTCCTCCTCTTCTGTAAGCTCCATATTATCATCACCAAACAAAAACTTATCATCCGACATCATGTCTCCTAATGAGAAAGGCCTAAAACTATATATAAAACAGCACCATTTCTCATAACCTTTAGAAGTATACCATTACCCTTCGCATGGTTTAAAACTCTTGAAAGATCACCCAGGGTTTTCATGTCCCTTAGCGTTCTAGGCGACATACCAGCTTGTAGAATAATATCACCCTCACGCAGGCCATCATCATCGGCCACGGAACCCGGTTTTACCTCTGTTATAACAAGACCATGCCTTATCCAACTTGGAACATTAAGTTTCTGTTTCAACCCAGCGTTTAGAGACTGGGCCGAAAAGCCAAACTTGGAAAGAAGGCTCTTCGATGCTATACATGGAACAGCCGAGGAACTACCTATCTTTACCCTGATAATTTTTCTTACCCCGTTCCTTATTATACCCATATTTACAACACTGTTGGGCTTTGTGGACATTACATCAAGTTGAAGGTCAGCGACATTCTTAACGGGCCTTCCATTATATGAAAGTATAATGTCTCCACTCTTAAGCCCTGCCTTATATGCAGGGCTTTCCTTTACAACCTTCTGAATCAGAACGCCGTGATTAACCCCAAACTTGCTTGCAACATCAGGCGAAAGGTCAGATATGTAGACACCAAGCCAACCCCTTACAACTTTTCCATACTTCAGAATATCCTTCATTACCCTCTTTGCAATATCAATTGGAACGGCAAAGCCCAATCCCTGTGCATTTCTTACAATAGCAGCATTAATTCCTATAACGTTTCCATGTATATCGCATAGAGGACCCCCACTATTACCAGGGTTAAT
>CAZXGR010000035.1:0-6785 GCA_964640245.1 uncultured bacterium
CAGTGGAAAACTACAGAACTAAAACGGATTTAAACGTTAGCAAGGAAATCGATGAACTAAAGTCGCTTATCAGGAACATACCCGATTTTCCGAAGAAGGGCATAATGTTCAAGGATATAACACCGATACTCCATACACCATGGGCATTTCAAAAGGTGATAGACTATATGGGAGATAGATACATAGGCTTGAACGTAGATATGGTTATAGGCGTGGAATCAAGGGGATTTTTATTGGCTTCGGCACTTGCATACAAGTTAGGTACGGGTTTGGCGATAATAAGAAAGCCCGGAAAACTTCCCTATAAAACGATAAGTACCTCATATACGCTCGAGTATGGTAAAAATACAATTGAGGTTCATGAGGATGCAATAAAGAAGGGTATGAAGGTTATTGTCATAGATGATTTGATAGCAACAGGCGGAACCATGAGCGCAGCCATTAACTTGATAAAACAGCTTGGTGGGGACATCATAGGCGTTGACTGTCTGATAGAGCTAACGGCCTTAAATGGAAGAAAATCTATAGAGAAAAAAGGATACCCTGTATTCTCTCTCATAAAGCTTTAGGAGGAAGCAATTAAAAGGTTTTTTATCTCATTATTGCTGATTCTAATACCGATATCAGCTTTTCCCAATAGCTTTAAGGAAAGTTTGATGCCGAGGTTTTCATCTGTTGTGCTTGATAGAAACGGGAAGATTATGGGATTTCTATACAAGGATAGGTTTAGACTCTATACACCTTACGCTAAAATTCCAAAGACACTTGTAGATGCCGTAATCACAGCAGAGGATGAAAGGTTCTTTGAACATAAAGGCATAGATCCCTTGGGTATACTGAGAGCGGCAATTATGGACTTAAGCCACGGAAGGGTGCTTCAAGGTGGAAGCACGATAACGCAACAACTTGCAAAGATGGTCTTTTTATCGCCGAGAAGAACGATATCAAGAAAGCTCAAGGAAATTGTAATCGCAAGGAACTTAGAGGAAAAACTCACGAAACAGGACATAATTGATTTGTATCTTAACTACGTTTACCTAAGCAACAATGCATATGGGGTAAGGGCGGCAGCCTATGTTTTGTTTGGAAGGAAACTGAAGGATTTGGACATAGCACAGTGTGCAACATTGGCTGGATTAATTAGGGGGCCAGAGTACTACAACATCTTTAGGCATCCAGGCAGGGCTATTATACGCAGAAACTACGTACTCCGTAAGATGTATAAAAAAGGTTATATAGACCTTTATCAGTTAAACAAATCCCTAAATGAACCTCTAACAACGCTTGGCAAACCAAATATACCGAGAACTTCAGGCTACGATCTTGATTTTGTCAAATTTGAACTTAAAAGAAAGAAACTACTCCAAAAAGCCTTCGCGTCTGGGTATACCATAAGAACAACTTTTGATGAGGATATACAGGAGAAAGCACAGAAGGTACTGTCAAAATTCAACACTTATTACTCAAGTAAACATAAACTCAATGACCTTGAATGTGCTGGTATGGCAATCGGAAAAGATGGAAGTGCAATACTCGTCGTAGGTGGCGATGATTACAAAAAAACAAAGCTCAATAGAGCGTTCCAAACATTAAGACCTATAGGTTCAACAGCTAAGCCAATAACTTACCTAACAGCCTTTCAAAATGGCTTCTCACCGTTCGATTACGTGAAAAACACACCTATTATGCTTGCAAAGGCAAATAACGTAAAGCTTTTCGATTATCTAA
Organism: uncultured bacterium; assembly: GCA_964640245.1. Lineage (GTDB taxonomy): Bacteria > Aquificota > Aquificia > Desulfurobacteriales > Desulfurobacteriaceae > CAZXGR01. The sequence continues at coordinate 1,729 of CAZXGR010000035.1, forward strand.
AGCTTAAAAAAATCGATAGTAATGCCGTATGGGTGCCCGAAAACTTCTGCAAGAGGTACGGCAACTATGTCACTGTAGAAAGAGGATTGATGGATTCCATAAACGTTGCAACTCTGCACCTTGCTGAAAACTTTCCCCAAAGCATAATGATGAACATGAGGAAATTCAAACTTATCAACGATAACTTCGACCTTTCCTATGTTTTAGGAAGTTTTCCATCAAACATCTACAGAATTGTAAGAGCCTTTTCGGCATTTCAAAATAAGGGATTGATGTACAACGTTTACTGTATAAAAACCATATACGATAAAAACGGAAACCTCATATACAGGTCGTTCCCTACGTTCAAGATGGTATCGGATGCCAGGAGTGTCGAAATGCTAAGACCAATACTTCAAGATGTCGTTAGAAAGGGAACGGCAAGGAGAATTTCGTATATCACAAACTACTTCGATGTAGCGGGGAAAACGGGAACAACGAACAACTTCAGGGATGCCTACTTTACCGGCTTCACAACGTCCTTTGTTATGAGCATATGGTTTGGAAGGGACTCATATAAGCCCATGTGGAGAAACGCAGAGGGGGGAAACGTTGCAGCACCTCCATGGGCAAGGATAGCAATGAATATATGTAGGACTTACGGATGCGGGAAGTTCAATCCAAGTTACGATGAGATAGTTAATGCATACCCCAAACCTACAAGGCTTCCAAGGAATGTTTACACTGAAACCATTGGAGGAACACTGGATGGAAGCTCGTATCTAAATCTGCTAGCGAATTAAAGGAAAGAATGAAAAACCGAAAACTCTGGATAATAGTTGCTCTATCACTAATTCTGTTGAACCTACCAAATGGCCTCTATAGCGCATTCGATCAGGACGAACCAAAGTACCTCGAATCGGCATGTGAAATGGTTAAAAGCCATAATTACATAACTCCCTTCTACAACTATCGGTATAGGTTTGACAAACCGATACTTACATACTGGCTTATTGCACTTGGATATAAAACCTTTGGTATAAACGAATTTGGTGGAAGGTTCTTCATCTCGATCTTTGGAACACTTTTAATAATAGCTGCCTTTCTCTTTCTAAGAGGATTCGAGGATGAGGACTTTGCATTTACATCATCCTTGATACTTCTAAGCCTGCTTGACCTAATCGTCATGTCATCCGTAGCCATGCCCGACATAGTCTTAACGTTCTTTGTAAGTGCATCAATGATGGCCTTTTTCATGGGATTTCAAAGGAACAGTAAACTATGGTATATCTTAGCTTCAGCTTCCATGGCATTTGGGACCCTTACGAAAGGTCCTGTGGCGGTGGTTTTACCGGCAATAGCGGTAACGATCTATCTCTTAATGAAGAGGAGCTTAATTAAAACCGTTAAGGAATTCCCTTGGCTTTTATCGATAGCGATTTTCATAGTGATTGCAGTACCTTGGTATGGAGCAATCATTAAGGAACACGGCTATCAGTTCTTTAAGGATTTTATAGTGTTTCACAACATAGACAGGTTTTTAAGTAAGATACCAGGGCATCCAACTGAGTGGTACTACTACCTCGTAAACTACTTTTGGCTTTACTTCCCATGGTCAATATTCTTCCTGTCTGCCATAGCATTCTTCATACGCGAAAGACGTAAACTCTTGCCTAATGATGTATTTAAATTCTGTCTCATATGGTTTTTAACCGTTGTTTTGTTCTTCCAAACGGCACATACAAAGCTTGCACATTACCTTCTGCCATCCTTCCCGGCTTTTGCTGTTCTCTTAGCCTTTTATCTGAGGAAATCAAAACCAAGACCAGCACTTTACATTACAACATTGGCATCAATTGTCCTATCGGTTTTAATCATAGTAATGTTCAAACTGAAGGGAATCCCTGAGACGTCATGTATCTTCCTATTGCCATTCTTAATCTCGCTACCTCTATCGACTAAAACTGGTTATGCAAGAACCATATCTATAGGTTTTATACTTACAATGGCAGCTTTCAAGTGGTTCACGCTTCCATCGGTTGAACCATTTAGAGGAAAAGTTCTAATCGGAAAGAAACTTAAAAGGATATACGAAAGCTATAAAAACTGTAATTTTTATTCATTTGACTTTGAAAGCCCCGAAATTGTCCTTTACTTTGGTCAAAGATTAAAGGATATAGGTTCAACCTATGCTAAAAAGCTATTAAGTTCGGATCAATGCACTTTTATCGTTACGAGAAAGAACAGGCTTAAAAAATTAAAAGGGGTAAACTATAAAATTTACGATGAAAAGGGTGAACTTTTAACCAAACACAAGGTTGTCATAATAACAAACTTAGGAGAAAATTGTGGAAAAGGTTTCAGTTGTAATTCCAGTTTACAATGAGGAGAAAAACATACCTATACTGTACAGGGAACTCGTAGATGTTTTAAAGAAACTTCCATACGATTATGAGATCATCTTTATCGACGATGGAAGCACCGATAAAACAATGGAAGTTTTATCAGACATAGCGTCAAAGGATAAAAAACTTAAGGTAATAAGCTTTGCAAGGAATTTTGGGCAAACACCTGCAATGATGGCCGGAATGGATGCGGCAAAAGGGGATGTAATAGTTACAATGGATGGTGACCTTCAAAATGACCCGTCCGATATACCAAAACTCTTAGAGAAGATAAACGAAGGATACGATGTGGTAAGTGGATGGAGAAAGAACAGAAAGGATACTTTTATCTCAAGAAGACTTCCCTCGGTGATAGCAAACTGGCTTATAGGAAAGCTTACCGGCGTAAAGATACATGATTACGGATGTACTTTAAAAGCATACAGAACTAATGTAATCAAAAGGCTAAGACTCTATGGAGAAATGCACAGGTTCATACCGGCTTTAGCATCAAACGTTACATCCGTTAATAGAATAGTTGAAATACCCGTAAAGCACCATCCAAGGATCCATGGAAAATCAAAGTATGGCATATCAAGAACATTTAAGGTCATAGTTGACCTGCTGTTCATACTCTTCATAAAAAAGTTCATGCAAAAGCCGATGCACTTCTTTGGAATAAGCGGATTAACATTATTCTTAATTGGTTCTCTATCGTTTTTCTATCTTGTAGTTTTAAAGTTGCTTGGAAATTCCATTGGCGGAAGGCCACTTTTGACCATATCCGTTCTCTTCATACTCTCGGGCCTTCAAATGGTCACAACGGGCATAATAGGCGAGGTACTTATGAGAACCTACTTCGAATCACAGGGGAAGAAATCGTACATTATCGGGAGAATGATTAACGTTGAAAAAAGTTAACATCGCTGTTTCATTTATAATCATACTTCTTCTTATCTACTTTTTGGTAAGGTTTAATGCCCTATCAAACCTAAACCAGATAGTAAGACACTTCAAATCAAAGTTTCTAATTCCATCGGTGCTTCTCTATGTACTTGCATACTTCTTCAGAGCTAAAAGGTTTAACACGATGATAAAGGGTATTTCTACCAGGGATATGTTTGCCGTTATGTGCGTTCATACATTCTTCAACAACGTAATGCCATTTAGGTCTGGCGAAGCTTCATTTCCGATAATACTTAAAAAGATCTTTAGCATAGATACCCCAACTTCAACTGCAAGCCTCGTAATGGCAAGGATCCTCGATTTAATCACAGTTTCACTTCTATTCCTTCTATCAACAACATCCTGCATGTCAGTCAAAACTGCATTCTATGCCATACCCATAGCCACAATTGTGATTTTAATTGGGATAAGTTTTGTTGTGTTTAGGATAATTAAGAAAAACGAGGCTAAGTTTAAAAACCTATCCAGCTTCATTAAAACGTTGGGTTCAATCGATGTAATTCTTAAATCATCTGTGTATTCAATGCTTATATGGCTATCAAAGTTCGCTGCTTTTTACATGATACTCACAGCTGGAAATCTCAGATTTGGCTTCCTAAAGGCTATCTTTGCATGCACATTTGGAGAACTTACAACGGTGCTTCCCATCCACAGCATTGGAGGTTTTGGAACATTTGAAGCTGGCTTAACAGGGGGATTTGCACTAATAGGCATAGACGCATCAAAAGCCCTTGCAGTAGCTTTCTACTTTCATATCATTCTGCTATCCATGTCCGGAACACTTGCCTTAACTGGATGGCTGTACCTTTCAAGGTTGAGGACTTAAACCCGTTATCCATGCTATCTCCTTTGCTATTTCATCTGGAGATTTGGAATTTTCAAAAACTGTAAGGAAAGATCTATCATAAAATGGTTTTCTTTTCTCAAGAAGGAACTTAACCTTTTCCCTTCCAAGCTTTACAAGCGGTCTACCTTCATCCGATGAAATCCTGTTCCAGAGAACATCAAAGTCCTGTTTAAGATATACGGTAATGGCTTTCTGATTAAGCATGTTCATATTGTCATCGTAGGATGGTAATCCGCCACCTGTAGAAAGGACAAGGTTATCGTGCTTCGACAACAACTTCATGCAGATGCTTCTTTCAACGTTTCTAAAGAAACCTTCTCCATATCTACTAAAGATATCCGATATGCTCATCTTAAGTTCCCTCTCTATTTCTCCATCCAAATCGATAAAGGAAAACATTAAGAGGCTGGCAAGCTTCTTACCCACAGTTGTCTTTCCACTTCCCATAAAACCAACAAGGGCTATTCTCACAGCTATAAAACCTCCCCTAATTTTTGAAGGAACAGATCCCTATCCGTGTAATTATCAACGCCTGAAAGCTTTAAGGTCTTATAACCTATTATCCTTTTACCTCCCATCTTCATTGCATGGGCTATCTCGCTAAGCGTCCCATAGCTTCCACCAACTGCAATAATCAGTTCAGAGGCAGAAACTACCAAAACATTCCTTGCCTGACCTAGTCCGGTTGGAATCCTTATATCTATAAAGTCATTGGAGATTGGTTCATATGTTGGAAGAATGCCAACGGTTATGCCATTTTCCTCCTTTGCACCCCTTGAAGCTGCCTCCATAACACCAAGAAGGCCACCGCATACGAGAACGTATCCTTTCGATGCAATCATACGACCAACCTTTAATGCAACATCGTAGATGTCCGAGCC
>CAZXGR010000036.1:0-6749 GCA_964640245.1 uncultured bacterium
AATTATAAGCTATTGAGACTAAAACTCTAAGTTTATGCCGAACGAAAGGTTGAGGATATTATGTTCATGATTTTGTGTGAAATTGTTTGTCACGTTCCGAAGCTCTTCTATATTAATAGAAAAAATTAAACTTACACCAAACTTCAACAACAATTAGCAATTTATTTCCTTGACTTTAAAGAACCCATTCCTTCTCTTTGAAAAATCAATAATAATCTTCAACTTAAGTGGGATAGGGAGAGTTCCTATCCCACAAAATTTGACTTTCTTAGGTAGATGGTTATTCCACACTTCCGGAACCTCCTGAAGTTCCTGAGCCTACTTCAACAGTTCCTGTAACTGTGTTTACAGGGATACCGTCAAACGAAATAGTAATATCAAACTTACCCTGTTTGTTAATTATTTCGTACAGAGGATAGGTTTTAATTTTATTCTCTACAACAGCCAAATCATAGTAGAAGCAACCACCGCCAGAAGTGCTATTGCAGATTCCTATTGAGCCATCAAAGGTAGAATCTGCTTGTTTATTTTCAAGAACAACCTGTTCTACCTGTTCTCCTAAAAAATCTGTTCTCGTCACTGTAAGCTTAGCACCCTTTGGAACAGTTATGGACTTGAGGGTTCCGTTTTCAATTCCAACTTTTACGGGAGATAGTTCAAGGGTTGCCGTTCTATTTGAATTTTCATCGACAATCTTAACCATCATTGTAACATTATTATAATTACGTGTTCCGTTAACGTAATTTGTAGTAAAGTTAATCTCAACCTTCTTATTATTTTCTATGTTTTGGAGAGGAACACTAATAGAAAATTTATTACCCGATACCTTTGTTTTCTTTCCTGAAATTTCAATTGAGGACAGAGTATACTTTGTAGCTATGGCGTTGTTTTCAATTCCGGATGTCGCGTTACTAAATGCCTGCTTAATAATGGAGGTACAGTTACTGTAACTTATAGGTGTGTTTGGAATTTCATTATTCATGGTTTGAATGGTTTGCTTTAAGGAACTTTCAATTGCTGTGGCATTTACATTTTGAATCTCTGGTATTTTATGTTTAATACCATTGATTGCATCAGCTGTTGCGTTTGCAACAGCATCCGCAAGAGCAGTACCATTTCCTAAATCCGTAACATTTGAAAGTTTCTTGGCTATCCTTTTTACAACCGTTGCCGCTACTTCTGTCTTATTAGCCGAGATAGATGAAGCAACGTTTACAGCAGCACCGACCGCAGAGGCAAGTCTAATAACGTTTCCTGGAACTTTTTTCTTTACATAGTCAATGTCGATTGTTTGATTTTCGCTAAGCAAGCTTTGGATTTTTGATTTCAACGATGGATTTACGGCCACTAATGTTGTTAAAGTTGTTATGTTTTTAGAATTCGGAGGAGCCATTAAAATACCGTTAAAGGGTTTTCCGGTAGTAAGATCAAATCCATGCATCGCGATGAGCTCCGCATCCTTACAGGAAGCCGGAATGCTAAATGATTTAAAGCTACCGTTTGTATTGGTAACTCCCGGAGTAGGTTCACCTGTATCAAGTTTCTTATTTCCGTTACAGTCAGCAAAAACAGTTGCATCTTTAATGTAACCATCTATTACCTTTCCTCCAGGTTTTGTTACTGTTGAAGGAGTTCCTCCACCGCCACCCCCGCACCCGACAAGTGAAGCAGAAATGGTTGTAAGTACCCCGAGTTTCATGAGTCTTCTAATTTCCATGCTTCCCTCCATAATATTAAGTTTTTTAATACGTATTTATGTTATAATGGGTTTTCCAGTGTGTCAATGGGAAAGTTAAATTAAGTTAGCAGTTCTCAAAAGGACTTTCTCTGCTGGTTGTGCTTTTAGCCAATCCCGGCTTGTTTGGTTGTCATAATTTACCCATGATAGACCTACTTCCACAGAAGGATTACGCCGATTTCTGCCCATCCATACCTGTGGTCAAAGGTTGTCTGGGAGTACCTATTATACATAAAAGGTATTACACCGTTAAACTGCCGATGTAAATACTCACCTCCTACTGATAGAATTATATTTCTCCTCAGAAAATAATCAATTTTTGCTCTAAATACATGGTTATAGTTTGTATAGCCAAGGTTTTTACTTCTATTTAACCTTATATATTCATATTCTAAGGAAGTTAAGGTCTTAAAAGGTGTTCTCAAGAAAATGGAAAACCCGGTTTTCCAGTAGTTTTCATTCCTTGAAAGGTCTATTGGAAATTTTGGGATTCTATCCTTGTAGCCATTAGGAATTATGTTTTTTAAATTTGTATCAACCTTCGTATTTATGCTTGTTCTACCGAATTCAAAAAATAGGTTAGGGTATACAAAATCGAAAGCTTTCCCAAGTGTAAACCTTACAAACTTTGTTAAATCATTTAAATTTTTTAGTTTGAAATTTGGATTTTCCTTCTTGGGAACTTCATACTTAATTTTTAAATCAGGGGTTTCCTTTACGAACCAAACATAAGATGGACCAAGCTCTATCGAAATGTCTGGCCTGAACTTGTGTATATAATAGTTAATTTCGTTAACATTTGAGAAAGTTCTGTGTTTAGCCGCATCCCCTCTAAAGCCAAGGTTAACAGATAAAATAGAACCAAAGGATTTTCTTGCGGAAAAGTGATATGAGTAAACGTTCAACTTACTGCTTCCATAATCAATGAGGCGGGAATTTATTCCTGTCGATAGCATTGACTGATAGGTAAGTCCGTAGTTAAGGTTGAACTTTAAGTGTTCGTAGTTTCCAAGGGAACCCGCCCTGAACCTTGAGGAAACTGAGGAGAGTTCCCTCCCTCTTATGTTGAAAACATCCATTCTATCATTTACTTTGCCATAAAAGAAATCTGCTTCTAATCTTCCTTTAGGTATAACCATTGAGGCTGGATAATCGTAGGAATAGGTAAGATAGAGGGGAAGTTCCCCTGAAAAAGAAATAGGTATAGAGGAGAAAAAGAATAGAAAGACGAGGAGATAAACTTTCACTAATATCCTTTTCTTCATCTAAACCACCATTACAGTTTCGTAATGGTATAAACTGTAATAGCTCCCTGATAGATTATCTGCATTATATCCTTAACCAAAGGTCTCCACATTATTGGAACGTGAACCTTTGTTGGAACAATGATGGCATCTCCAGGCTTTGGCCTATAATCTAAAACGTTGTCGCTATATTCCTCAGGTTCTCCCCATTCTGGAAGGTTTCTTCCATCCCAGTTCTTTCCTCTGTTAAGGTTTGAAGAGGATACAACCGAACCATCAGCTCTTATTACGAAGATATTTTCTTCATCTGCATCCCTCGTGAGTCCTCCTACCATTGCAAGGTAATCCCTTACGGTTTCGCCCTTTACGTAAACCATGGCATTTGGGTTATAAACCTCACCGAATACTAAAACGCTTGAGGGAACCTTTGGAATGTAGATCTTATCACCATCCTCTAAGAATATGTTGTAAGGTGAGTTCTTTAGCTTTTCAATATTAAACGGAACGGTAATACCCGATATCCTTCCCGTTACCTCCGACTTTTCCATTTCGGAAAGCAGTTTTTTCTTTGATTCAAAGGCTGCGTGCTTTGCACGCAGCTCATTACTCGTTAGCTCTGACTGCATGATTCCGGCTTCTTCCTTTTCAAGTTCCTGCCTCATTAGGTTTATCGCTTGAACCAGACGCTTTTTCTGCATCTCTGCAATTGACCTTCTGAGTATCACGATACCACGAGGGTATGCGTTTTCCTTAAATCCACCAGCTTCCTTCAGGACATCGTACAGGGTAGTCTTATCACCTATCTTAAATACTCCAGGATGACCTACATAACCTAAAACGGAAACCTTTTCAACTATTTCATTCGGTTTAAGGCTTTCAATAACTATCCTATCACCTGAGTTAAGCTTGATGTTAAAGGTTTTGTCGGCTTCGGTTAGAAGCTTGTAAAGAGGCACCGATTCTGTACAATTCCCTTCAGTGCTATTTCTCCATTGTTTATAAAGGGGCCTTGATTTTGATTCTATACAAGAATAATTCCCTTCGGTATTATTTCTCCATTGTTTACAGAAAGGCATTGATTTTGTTTTCCTTTTAAATACAACTGCCTTAAGTTCCTTAACGCTTTTCGTGAACTTCACGGATGATAATGCATCGGATAGTTTCATTCCACTTTGATACGGGACGTAGATGGGCTTTTGAACGAGTCCTGAAACCTCGATGGGAGAATTAACGTACTTAGGGTAGAACCTTATAACATCCAACTTTTGTAATGGTATGTCTCCTTTCCCACTAAGTACATCTATTGGCGAAAACCTGATGATTTTTGTGATCTCAAGTGTTTTTGGATTCCTTCTATCGATTTCTGCATAATAAACGTTGGTGTTCTTGGTTAACATGTCATGAGTTAAGATATCCGAAAGCTTCATGCCATTTCTATACGAATAAGTTCCTGGGTAATTGATCTGACCTTCAATGGTAATGGCATTTTCAGGGCTTTTTGTAATGGGTTTCAATTTTACCAAGTCAAAATTGCAAACTCCTTGATTCATGAACGAACCATCCTTCAATGAACCCTCTGTAACCTTTAGAAATTGGTTGTTCATGTACCGTAGGATGACGATCTTGCATGCATAGCTTGATGGCAGTAGGCCACCAGCCATGCTAATTAGTTCCCTCAGTGTTTCATTTGTGCTTAGCTCGTATATGCCCGGCTGCTTAACACCGGTTATTCCTGCAACCCTTCCTATTGGACCTACAAATATAACGTCACCATCCCTCAACCTCATGTCAACAGGTTCACCCTTCAGGAGAAGTTTGTAAAAATCGATGTGAATACGCTTAAGCCCTCTTCTCGTTTTCCTTGTAACTATAACGTTTCTCAATGTCCCTGTTTTATCTATGCCGTCTGCCATCATCAAGGCATCTATAATCGTGTTTGCCCGTGTGACGATAATTGCTCCAGGCCTATTGACATTGCCCGAAACATAGACTGGAAATGTCCTCAATTTTCCAACGGTTAACTTTGCGTTTACGCCCAGCGATCTTGATATGAGGTTCTGTGCATCCTTTAATGTCATGCCCCATACGTAGAAAACCCCAAACCCAGGTATGTAAACCTTTCCCTGCCTGTCCACTATAAGCCGTGAGATCTTTGATAGATTCATGTTGGGTGGATTTCCTATAACGTACATGAAGAGTTCATCACCCGGTCCCAATACATAGGATTCGTCAACCGGCATTGAGGGTGAAATGCTTGCCTGCCCTTTGAAAAACCTATATCCAAACTGTTTTAAAGGGTTTTTAAGATTCTTGTATCTTGAGTTAAATTCCCTTTCTATTAATGAAAGCTTTTGACTTGTTAATGAAACGTTAGCGGTTGATGTAGGGTTTAGGGTTTTTGTGAATAACGATTTATGAGTTTTAATGGAACTAAAATTAGGGGGCAATATTGTTTGGTTTCCCTCTGCCATTGTTTGATTTCCAACATTAATTAAATCAATGGCTTCGGCATTGGCTATTGTCAATGAGCAAATCGCTAAAAGGTAAAGGAATCTTTTCATTGTGCCCTCTTTGGTTTTACATTTTCTATCCATTCCTTGAAAAAAGCACCAAATATACCCAAAAACAATCCAGAAATAAGTGCCACGGCTACTATTAGCTTTTTCTTTGGCTTATAGGGCTTGTGTATATCCGGAACATAGGGTGGATCTATGACTTGAAAGGATATCTTCTGCTTTTCTTCCTGTGCCTTAGCAATTTCATACTGTTTTAAAAGCGTTTCGTACATGTTCGTGGCGATATCGAAATCTGCCTTAAGCTTCATGAGGTTTAACTGGTAATCCGGTGTAGAAACATAGTAGTTGTTTCTCAATCTGTTGATTTTTTCCTGAAGCTTTGGTGGGAGTTCCATGTTCTCAGATAGTAGTGGAACTTTCTTTAGCTTTCCCTCCGAGAATGCCTTGTACATGTTATTAACCATCTTCAGCATTCCTTCTGCAGTTTTCAACCTTTTTCCAACATATATCCTGTACTTCCTTGCAAGCGTAAATGATTTCTCGTTCAGTATCTTATTCGTTTCGCTTAGGGCTACTTTTGCTATCTCATATGCAATTTCAGGATTCCTTGGAAATTCAACCGTAAGTGTTATCACATTTGTCTTTCTGTCAGTGTCAACGGACATCAGCTTCTCCAATTTCTTAACCCCATCTAAGATAGTTGGCGGTTCGTCATCTGAGCCCTTTAATTTCCATTTCCTATCTTTGCTGTCCCACTTTTTGGGAAATAACTTTGGTAAAAGATTTAAATCGTTTATGATTCTTTCCTTTAGTGTTCTACTCTTCAAAACTGCTTCAACCGTTATGCCTGATTGACTTGAAGGAATGGGAATGGGTAATGATGCAGGCAGAAGTGAGGATAAACCCATTTTCTTTCCGCCAAGCGGCATTAGCGATGTTTTGGTTTGATATGTAGGTGGAAGTAAGAAACAGAGTAAAATTCCAACCAACGTAAAGATCCCGGTAATTGAAACTACTATCCTTTTATGCCTCTTCAGCGTAAGCCACAATTCGTATAGATCTATTTCATCATCGTAAGTAGTGCTATCGTTCACGTTAACCTCAAAGTTTTGATAAATTATACATTAAACCTACAAAACTTACCTTGATACGTTTGTCTTTCATCCATCCTCTTCCTTATCAGTTCTATTACCCTGTTCTTGTTTCTCTTACCGCACCACTTTGGTGCTATTAGTATGTCTTCCGGTGCTT
>CAZXGR010000037.1:0-6687 GCA_964640245.1 uncultured bacterium
CCTCCATTGCTTCCTTCATCACCCTAACGAGACCTTCATGGTCCTCTATCGTACTTGGAAACGGTGTTGGAAGTTTCCCTTTAAACAACATCTTTACGCCCGTTGAAAGGTTCTCGAATACAGCCTTTACTCCCCTTGATTCAATGGGCAATAGAGCTTCATTGAGAAGCCCTGTTTTAAGTATGGATTTATAGAAGGCTATTGCATGCCTCGCACCCGGATTATCCTTGAGTCCAATATCTATAGACATACCCCTCAGTTTCATTATTGCATCAACAGGAGAGACATTCTTAGGGCATACGTTAACACACTTCTGGCACCTTACGCAGTTCCACATATCAAAGCCAAAGGCTATCTTCGAACGTTCCTCCTTAAGTGCATCCCTTGGATCAGCGGCAAACCTGCATATCCTTGCAAAGGCAAATGGGCCTGCGAAGTTCTCATCAGCCTTAACTATTCCGCATGCCGAATAGCACGCACCACATAAAATACAATCGGTAAAACTCTCAAATTTCTTCATCTCATCAGGGTAAACCCTTGATTCCTCATTTAAGGTTTTAGGAACTACCTCGTTATCAGGCAAAAGGTAAGGATTAGTTTTAAACATCCTATTAAGCGATACATCCCAATCAACAACGAGATCCCTTATAACAGGCATATTATCAAGCGGTTCTATTGTCAATTCATTTCCACCAAACTTCTCAAGCTCCATCGATATCTGAGTTTTACACGAGAGTTTTGGAAAACCGTTGACCTTTACGGCACATGAACCGCATATACCGCTTCTGCAAAACGCCCTAAATGAAAGCGTCGGATCAATATTGTCCTTTATGTACTGCAAGCCTTCCAGAATAGTCATTCCCTTTGGCGCATCGAACTCAAACTCATCAAATCCTGATCTCTTATCATCTGGATTATACCTATAAACACGAAACTTAACCTTCATAAGGCCTCCTAGTACTTCCTTTCCTCTAAACCATACCTACCCATCCTTACAGGCTTATAGCTTAATTCAAGCTTACCGTTTATCCTTTTGACAATGGAATGCTTTAAGAAGTTCTCATCATCCCTCTTTGGGTAATCGGTTCTAAAATGTGCTCCTCTACTTTCCTTTCTGTTCAATGCGCCTATAAGTATGGTCTCTGCAACGTCAAGCATGTTTAAAAATTCAAGCGTTTGCTGAAGGTTAGTGTTGAAGGTCATGGTTCTATCCTCAACCCTAAGATGCTTAGACCTATCCTTTATTTCGGATACCCTTTCAATTGCTTCCTTAATGTCCTTCTCATTTCTAAATATACCTGCACCCTTAATCATGGCATCGCTCAACGCATTCCTCAAACCATGCAGGGTTTCGGATCCATCGGCATTTAAAAGTCTATCTATCTTTTCCCTTTCAACATCCAATAGTGTGGGGGATAGGGTTTCAAAGTCAACGCTCTCTGCATATTTAGAGGCATCCTGCCCGGCTATCCTTCCAAAAACAACTATGTCAAGTAAAGAATTACCACCTAACCTGTTTGCACCGTGAACGGATATACATGAACACTCGCCTACAGCATAGAGGCCCTTTATATCTGTGCTTCCGGTATTATTAGCATCTATACCGCCCATCGTATAGTGGGCAGTTGGGGCTACGGGTATTGGCTCATCAATGGGATCAACACCTTCAAAGTTTATGGCAAGTTCCCTTATCTGCGGAAGCTTCTCCATTATCTTCTTCCTGCCGAGATGCCTTAGGTCAAGGTAAACAAACTTATTACCTTCATCATCCTCCAAACCTCTGCCTTCCAATATCTCGGTTTCTATCGCCCTTGAAACTAGGTCCCTCGGTGCAAGCTCCATCTTTTCCGGGGCATACCTCTTCATAAACCTCTCTCCATCCTTGTTTATCAGGTATCCACCCTCACCTCTTGCGCCCTCGGTAACAAGTATGCCAGTGCGCCTTAACCCTGTTGGGTGAAATTGAACAAACTCCATGTCCTTTAGCGGAAGACCCGCTCTTAAGGCCATTGCCGGACCATCCCCGGTATTTCCGAGTGCGTTTGAGGTTCTCTTCCAGTATATTCGACCGTGGCCACCCGTTGCTAATATAACGGATTTAGCCTTCAAAACTTCAAGCTTTCCGGTTTTCATATCTATAGCCGTTACACCTGTTATTCTTTCTCCATTATGGATCAGCGATAGCGCAAACCACTCGTTTAGAAAGTTAACATGGCGCATAATACATTGTTCGTAAAGGGTTTGAAGCATAACATGGCCCGTTCTATCAGCTGCATAGCATGTTCTTGGAAATGAAGCACCGCCAAAGGGTCTCTGAGCTATCCTTCCATCCTTAAGCCTTGAAAATGGTAAACCCATATGCTCCATTTCCCTTACAAGGTCTGGAGCCATTGAGCACATGAGCTCAGCTGCATCCTGGTCAGCTAAAAAGTCAGAACCCTTTACCGTATCGTATGTATGCTTTTCAATGGAATCATCGGCAACGTTAGCCAAGGCTGCATTTATCCCACCCTGTGCAGCACCAGTATGTGACCTTGTGGGATAAACCTTTGAAATTACTGCCGTTTTAAGATTCTTATTCTTAGATGCCTCAAGCGCTGCATAGAGCCCTGCGCCACCTGCACCGATAATTACAAGATCAAACTGATGCATTTTGCCTCCGGATGTTAAGTGGATTCTATTTTAACAAAATTTTAACAAATACGATAGAATTTCAAGCTTTACCCTGGATTGGTAATTTTCCCTTCTCTGCTTTTATAAGGACCCTTCAACCGAAAGGAAGAAAGGTAAAAACTGCAAATATTATTAAACGGGCATAGTCTGCACTTAGGATTTCTCTTGGTGCATATACGCTTTCCAAAATTTATCAATAAAAGGTGGAAGATCCTATTAAACTTACCGGTAAAATTTTTCTCCATAAATACAGATATAGCTTCCTTCTTATCGTTTGGCTTAAACAATCCGATCCTCTTCAAAACAGTATCCACATGGGTATCAACCGGAAAAGCATTCTTGCCGAGGGAAAAGGTAGCTATTAGCCTTGCAGTTTTCGGACCTATATATGGATATTTGTTTAATGATTTAATAACCTCAGTGGAAGGTAAGAATTTTAGTCCTTCTATCAATTTCCAATTCGAAACTATATTAATTATTGCAATGCTTTTATGTTTATACATACCGCATAGTTTTATGTTCTCTATTATAGCTTCCCTCGAAAACTGCTTAAGCTCTAACAAGTTATCTTTTGTCAATTTCCTCAGGTTATCAAGGCACCTCTGAGCAAAATCATCCCTCGTGTTTTGACTTAACACTGCAAAGATGGCTTCATTAAGTGCGCTCCTATTTGGGACCTTAACATTAGGAAACATAAGCTTCAGCTTCCTATACATTAACTTTATAACGTTAAGCCTTCCCTTCATACAACCTTCGGATATATTTAATGTTATGAAAGGGGAAATTATATCTGAATTCCTAAGGCTAAAGAGGGAAATATCCGAAGCTGACATAATTGAAGTAATCAAAAATTCAAGGTCAATTTTGCAAAAGGTAAGTAAATCAAAGGTTCTAAGAAAGGAATTTAGTAAGGTTCGCTTGCTTCTAATGGCGCTATCGGATGGATTCAAGGGAAACTACAAGTTTTCAAGGTCAACCATTATAGCTGTAACCATAGGATTGCTCTACATCCTTATACCATTCGATATCATACCTGACTTCATACCGGTTATCGGGTATGTTGATGATCTTTCAATGTTGATATTTGTTTGGAGCATAGTTGGAAGCGATATAAGAAAGTATGCTAGATACAAAATAGAGCATGGAGATAAAGGCATAGTAACGATCTATGAAAAAGCATTCACTAAGTAATGGTAAACTCAGGCACGTTGTATTTTTCCTTAAGGCATCTCTTTATAATTGCCCTGAGAGTAATTAGATAGGTATCGCGCTTCCAGTAGTATTTGTAGGGATTTACCTTAGGTATGGAGCTTTTTATGCAATCCTTTGCATCTGGAAATTCCTTCAATAAAAAGCTGTAGAAGTCATTTTCAATCCTATAGAGTTCCTTCTCAATTACCTGTTTTGATTTCTTGGTTTTAAGCTTTTCTATCTTCTCCAAAAAGGAGAGATTCTGCAACTTATCTATATCACCGAGATTCTCAATAATCAAAGCAACAAGAACATTCTTTAACTTTGACAAGCGCGCCGTTGGCACAACCTCAGTCTTCAGTTCACCTCTTGAAAACCCTGGATTTTCCCTTGTAAACTTCTTAAATTCGCGGAAAATCTGGGATTTAAGATCAGCTAAACAGAACCTCTTCCTCTTTTTAGCCTCTACCTCAACGGTCTTCATAATTACCGTATCAGGTATGGAAGTCAAGTACAGAATTTTCAGTACCGCATTATCATTGGCACCTGAAGAGTAAAACTTCGTTGGACAAGATTCCTTTATACGGCCAATCATATCAATGGCAAATTCCTTGTAGCTTTGGCGCATTATTCCTTCCTTAACCTTCTCACCGATGCCTTTGGAAAACCTAACTCTTCTCTATACTTAGCTACGGTTCTTCTTGCAACCTTTACATTCTTAGCTTTCAGCAAAAGACTGATTTCGCTGTCGTTGAATGGGTTAAACTTGTCCTCCGAGTTTATCACATCCCTAATTGCGTTCTTGATAAACAATGGAGTTCTGCCTGAAACTGCCTTTTTGAAAAAAGAATTAAAGGGAAAGATGCCGGCAGGTGTTTGAACAAACTTATCCTTTACGGCCCTACTCACCGTTGATACATGGATATCAAGTTCATTCGAAACATCCATGTATGAAAGCGGCCCTAGCCCATTTATGCCTTCATTAAAAAATCTGCTCTGCCTTCTAAAAACAACTTGGGCTATGCTTTTAAGCGTAGATTCTCTTTTTTCTATTGCTTGTTTTAAATTCAATGCCCTTCTGTACTTCTTTACAATGAATTCCTTAGCCTCGTCAAGATTCATATACCTTAGATAGGAACTATTGACCCTAATTTTAAATTCCTTGGAGTTCAACGTTATTATAGGTTTACCTTTTTCTATGGAAACAAATATGTCAGGAACTACTTGAACTAAGTCTTCCCCCATGTTACCTGGTTGCGTATCAAGTAGCCTTAATATTGCCTTAAGTCTTTCAATATCTTCACTTGATAAGCCCAATTCATCTAAGTTATTAACCTTTTCAAATCCCTTAACCGCCTCTATAAATTTCTCATCAATGCCAAGCTCCTCCATCTGGGCAGTAAAACACTCACTTAGGGAATAGGATGCGCATCCAACGGGATCTAAATGCCTTACCAAATTCCTCACGCGTTTTATCGTTTTTATATCTATCTTGAGATGGTCTGCAATCTCTTCCTCTGATAGTGATAGAAAACCCCTTCCATCTAAATTATCAACTATAAACTCAGCCACTGCTTTTTCGGATGGCGTTTTGAGTTCAAGGAAAGCCTGATTTAAAAGCTTCTTTCTCAGAGAGAAACTTCTATTAGGTATGGCATCCTCATCAAAGGTCGAACCCTCGCTAAATTCGCTGTTAGTTGAAACGGAATCAAAAACTTCATTATCCTTCTCTGTTTCATCAAGCTCAAGGAATGGGTTAGAATTAACCTCATCCCTTACCAATTCCTTCAGCTCTAAAACGGGCAATTGAAGTACTTGCAAACTTTGAACGAGAAAGGGTGTAAGCTTTAAGTGTAATTTAAGACTTAGTTCTTGTTTCATCCTACTTCCATGTGCAAATTATCGGTAAAGCCTATAATGACTTTCCTTGAGCTAACTTGTCTTTCCATCCTTATAGACTAAAATTATGCCCGTGGTCATGTGCTTTCAAGATAGTTAGCGACTATAATTAAGGTTTTGGAGGTAAGTTGAAGGATTTAGATATAGCAAGAAGGGTAATAGCTAAGGAGATATCCGCGCTTGAGGACCTATCAAGGGGATTAAACGAAAACTTCGAAAGGTCAATTGATATATTGGTTAAAACCAAAGGGCGAATAATACTTACAGGTATCGGCAAGTCAGGTCTCATATGCAAGAAAATAGCTGCTACGCTATCGAGCACGGGGAGTCCTGCCTTCTTTCTTCATCCTGTTGATGCAGCACATGGAGACTTAGGAATCATTAAGCCTGAGGATAGCGTTATAGCTATATCGAACAGTGGCGAAACACCTGAACTTTTAAGGATAATACCATCCATAAAGACATTCGGAATACCCATAATAGCCATAACGAATAAAAAAGACTCCTCACTTTCAAGGTTATCCGATGTAAGTATCCTACTCAACGTTAAATCCGAAGCATGCCCGCTTGGACTTGCTCCAACCTCATCAACAACGGCAACAATGGCCATTGGCGATGCAATAGCCTCAGTCTTAATGATAAAGAAGGACTTTAAAGCCTCGGATTTTGCTAAGCTTCATCCTGGTGGAAACTTAGGCATTAGACTGTCAAGGGTAAGAGACATAATGAGAACAGGAAAAGATATTCCAATGGTAAGTGAAACAGCAAAAGTCAAAGATATCATATACGAAATTTCATCGAAAAAATTAGGTGCAACAGTGGTAACTGCAGATAAAAAGGTAAAGGGCATCATTACCGATGGTGATCTAAGGAGATTCTTTGAGATAAATGGCTCTATCAAGGATACTGCCGAAACCCTAATGA
>CAZXGR010000038.1:0-6684 GCA_964640245.1 uncultured bacterium
TGTCAAAGAGCCAAGTGCGAATATTAAATTTATTACTTTTGAGGCTGGTGTCAATGGAGCGGGCAACGGGACTTGAACCCGCGACCTAAGCCTTGGCAAGGCTTCGCTCTACCAACTGAGCTATGCCCGCTTGGCATGTGGAAATATATGCTATTGATTATTCGTGTCAACCGTTGAACCTCTTGGACCTACTTGAATCACAAGTCTCGTGCCTGAAAATCCTTTCTCTACTTGAATTTGAAGTGCTCTATCGGAAGTTATATAACTAAGAAATGCCTTATCATCATAGGTAGAAACGGATATGGGCTGCCAACCAAGTTGCATTAGGGCATTCTTGTAGAAATCAACAATATCGGAAATCTTAGCATTTCCACCAAATACAAGTCTTCCAACATCTATATTGCCAGATTCGTACGTGAAACTTTGATCATTTATGAGATTAAAACCGGGATACACTGGAACATTTCCAAGAGTTTTAATGGCAGTACTGTTTGCCGTAATCACCTGTTGATTGTTTACAGTTGCACATCCGGCAAGACTGAGAAGAACACAAACAGCCAACAATAACCTTTTCATACCGCCCTCCTTTAAACAATCCTAACTGGATCAACGTCAACCTTATATTTTACATTTTTAAAGATCTTTGGAAACTCTCTTCTTATTAGTCGATTTAAACTGCAAACATTCTTTTCGCCATTGACTCTAAAAAGGCTTATAAACCGATACATACCTGACAGTTTTGAAATGGGCGCAGGCATAAGTGGGGATATTGATGCAAGATCCTTAAACTTATCCTTAGCCAGTTCAAACCTTTTGGAAAGGCTCTTAAAACTCGAAAGACTACCTATACGAAACTCCACAAGAACCAAATTTAGAAAAGGCGGATAGTTAAACAACTGCCGCGATGACAACTCCTCTGAATAAAAACTATTCATATCGCCATCAATAGCATATCTAATCGCAGGTAAATCTGGATTAAATGCTTGTACCAAAGCAGCACCAGCCTTGAACCTTCCGGCTCTTCCTGTTGCATGAACTATCGAATGAAAGATTCTCTCCGAGGCTCTATAATCCGGTGCACCATAAAGGCTATCAGCCATCAATATACCAACAAGTGTAAGGTTCGGGAAATTATGTCCCTTTATAGCTATCTGCGTACCTATAATGCAATCACAATTGCCCTCAGTTATATCCTTAATAGTTTTATCTGCGATTGAAGAATTTCTAATTGTATCTTGGTCAAGCCTCACTATTCTAATATCGGGAAGTATGAACTTCAGTTCCTTCTCAACCCTCTCTGTTCCGTAACCCCCAAATTTCAGCCGAGAGCCGCATTCGGGACATCTATAGATGGGAGGATAGGACTTTCCGCACATATGGCATATTAACTTTTTATCCGAACTATGATAGGTTAAAGGAATAGAACACCTTTCGCATTCCAATACCTTGCCACAGTTAGGGCAAAATACATTAGAGAAAAATCCTCTTCTGTTTATGAAAAGCAAAACTTGACCATGTCTCTTAATGGTATTCTCAATAGCGGTTAGGAGTTCCTTGGAAAAGATGGATACTTTCTCAGCTTTCCTCATATCTATAAGTTTTACAACCGGAAGCCCCGAAACCGTAACCCTTTCCTTCAAATAAAAGGATTTGATAAGCCCTTTCCGAGCCATGTAATAGGTTTTGACGGATGGCGATGCTGAAACTAAAATTACCGGTATATCCTCTAATTTTCCCCTTTTAATGGCAACATCCCTTGCATTATAATAGGGTTTTTGCTGTTCCTTGTACGACTCATCCTGTTCCTCATCCACTATGATTAATCCAAGATCCTTGATTGGAAGCCCTATGGCACTTCTTGTTCCTATAAAAACCTTGGTTTCTCCCTTTAGGGCCTTTATCCATGAAGAGACCTTCTGCCTTTTAGTCAAAGCACTGTGGTATATCGTTATGTTATCCCCAAAGTAACTTTCAACCCTCGCACGTAGGTAAGGCGTAAGTAAAAGCTCAGGGACAAGTATCAGGACGGCCTTTCCCTTTTTAACATATTCTCTTGCTACCTGAAGGTAAACTTCCATTTTTCCAGAGCCGGTAACACCTGAAAGTAAAAATGCTCCCCTATTATTCAAAATTCCACTAAACGCTTCTACTTGGGATGGCGTTAGTTCTACGTCCCTCTTATCCTTAAATTCTTGCGGTTTGTTCTTAAGGGATACTTCCTCTAATTTTATTCCCAAAACTTCTTTCTTGATTAATTTCTTAATACAATAACCAAAACCAAGCTTTACAAGCTTTTTATATGGCATATCACCTTTGGATAGCATTTCTAATAATTGGGCTTCCTTTGGTTTTTCTAAGGTAATAGGCTGTTTTAAATAGACGAATTTCTCCTTGGGAATCGTATCGGGTTTAAGAAATTCTTCCTTTTCAAGGATACCCTTGGATATCAAGTTCCTTATGGACATATATGCATTTGACCCCAAACGCTTCATTAAACTTGAAAGTTTGACCTTAGCCTTAGACCCTTTAAATGCTTCAATGATTTTCTGCTCTGCATTGGTTAACTTAACCTCAGTTCGATTCTGTCTTACCCTTACATAAAACGATTCCGATACGCTAAAACCAGATGGAATAAAGTGAAACAGCGTTTCACCAAAGGATGCACAATAATAATCCGATATGAATCTGTACAGTTTTAAGGTTGAATCATCCAGAAGTCTAAATCTATCTGGAACATCAAATACTTCCTTGATCTTTATCCGATTAATTCCATCTAATTTCCTGTTAATACCAATGATTATGCCTGTTTTCAAGAGATCGTTTTTACCAAACGGCACAACCACCCTTTTTCCAATTGATACCTTTTTGGAAAGTCTACATGGCACTTTATAAAGAAAAGTTCTATCTATTGGAAGGTTAAGGGCAACATCCACAAACAACTACTTTTTCCTCGCTCTGAAGGTCGATCCTATGGCTATAACTAATAGGAGAAAACCTCCAAGGACTGCAAGGATAAGAACAACTACGGTAAGTATGTCAATTATCATGAATCTCCCTTATGCTAAGTATCTCTAAGTATGAAAAGTTAAACTTCGATATCCTAAGTCTTCCTTCTACCTCAACATGTTTTCCAATGTAAACCGATAGATTTGTCGGGGAATAGACATAGATACAGCTATCACTGTTGCATAAAACTGGCTCCTCCGTATAAAATGGGGGAAAAGAATAGTCCAAGTGTTTAACCTCAAGTTTTCCAACAACCTTAATGTATCTACCTTCATAGCTTCTTGGGTAATTGTTCAACAGGTATATCGGTATATTTGGGCAGAAACTAACGCAGGAACTCATTAATCCTATTGCCAATAACGCTATAGGAATACCTTTCAAGCACTACCTCCCTTGCAATTTTTCCCATCAATTTAAAATCATTCCTCAATATTCTTTCCATGGCATCCGCTAAATCCTCAGGGTTTGGTTTTGCCACGATGCCAAATGAAGGCTCTACCAGTTCGGGTAAAACGCCAACATCCGCCACAACGATGGGTCTTTCACAGGACATAAACTCTAAGGGAACCCTTGCAATTATCTCCGAACCAATTGATGGTACTACTCCAACATCAATTGCTGAAATTATACTTACTATATCGTCTCTCCTTTCAGTGATAAATTTTATAAAATCTAAAAGTTTTAATTTATTAGCTAAACCTTTAAGATAGGATACCTTAGTTCCCTTTTCCTCTCCCAATATCACTGCTTTTGCCCTTATGTCTTTCTGTTTAAGGATAGAAAGAGCCTTAATAAAAACTTCATGTCCCTTTACTTGGTCGAGTCTCCCAATCATACCAAAAAGCACATCTTTTTCGCTTAAGCCCAAAGTTTTCCTCGTTTTTTCCCTTTTAGAAGGGGAAAAACTGAACTTATTAGAATCTACAATGCCATTTACGACCAATAGCGGTTTCCCTCTTAGTATAGGACACATAAGTTTTTTGCTTGAAACTACCACCTTATCCACATAATTTCTATGCAAAAATCTATTGAAAACATTGTCTCTAATACCCTTTGCTTCACCATGAATTCTTATTAGTCTGAAACCATAAATCCTCTTAAGAATACTGCAGAAGAGAAGCTCATCCCCTCTTATTACCACTACTTGTTCGGGTTTAAATCTTTCTATAACACTCTTAGTTGACTTAAATGCAAAGTAAAAAAATGAAGCCCTTGGATCCTCAATGAAGAATCTATCAATCCCAATATCCTCACAGATTTTGTCCGCGGAAAATCCCTTGAGAACGGCACAGGCTTTTTCTCCATTGTAAAGCCTTGCTATCGTTAAACCAAGATTCGTTAAAGCACTATTCCACCTTTCATCTAAGATGAAGAGAGTTTTCACGATTCTCAATCTCCCAAAGCTTTAGGTACTTCAAAAACGAATAGTAAGACGCCATAATGCTTATGATAAAACCCTCAAAACCATCCAAGAAACCTTTTTTTAGGAAAAACCTCCTAATAAATGAGGATGGAGGGGATAGAAAAAGCTTTTTATAGGAAAAATGCTTACCATTCTCATAGGAATACTTGGCAAATAGGCTGGTATATTTGTTTATCTTCTCAATATGCTGTGATAATGACGTATAGGAATAATGATATAAGGATCCCCTAAGGTAACCTACCTTACCTTTAACCATCAATTTCTCATGAACTCCGCTTCCCTCCCACCCACACAGTTCCCTTTTCGCAAGTCTTAAATGCCAATCAGGATACCATGCATGCTTTACCCATTTTCCAAGGTAGTTCGTTAATCTGTTCAGATAAAATCCACTTAAGCCCTTGCTCATTGAAAGTACTATTTCATTTCTCAATTCATCACTTACGACTTCATCATCATCTAGGAACAGAACCCAATTTCCCTTACAGAGGGATAGAAGGTAGTTTTTTTGGTTAACGAAATTATCAAAATCTCTATAATGGACCTTGGCATGGAATGAACTTGCAAGGTCTGTAACTTTGTTGTCAGACGAGGAATCAACGATCACGACCTCATCAGCTATATCCCTAACACTTTCTAAAACCTGCTTTAAGTAACCCTTAGCATTGTTGGTTATGATGCCAACACTCAAGCTCAAATTGTTTTTTCCTCTTTAAAGAATTTATATAACTTAAAACCTGCTCTGCTTGAGAAGAGAGTAGTTCTTCCTAAAACGGTAAATATATCCTTCCCAACGGAAACACGGGGAAGCCTTTGGAAAGATCCCCCTTCTATAAAACCCTTTTTAGTCGTAAAGATAAAATCGTAAACCTTCGATGCTAAATTCTCAGACCAATCGGAAAAGTGGCCAAACGGCCATGAAAATGTATCTACCCTTACGTTCAACCTATCCTCAATGGTCAGTTTTGAACTTTCAAGGTTATTCCTTATCCTATCCTCTGCTTCCTTTTTACCTTCAAAGGTTCCAAGCCCAATTCCTTCAATTGCTTTGCCTAAATTCTCCTTCCAGTTTCCCTTTTTTGGAAAATTCTTACAGACACTTAAAAGTTCCCTCGATGGGTTAAACTTCCTAGTATCAAGCACGCTTCTTGTTGGAAACTTAGGAAGACCAATAAACGGTTCCTTACAGTACAAAAGCATGTTCCAATGAAAATTTTCACCATCAAAGAAGTTAATCACTTTATCCTTATAAGGGTATGAAAAATGCGTCTCCCCGTGGGAACCGAACGAAAATACATCCCTCATAGTATCAAGTTCACTCCAAGAAAGAAACTCCTCAGAACGACCATTCTTAACAAACCCAAGATGCCCCTGATACATGGACTTAGGTATGAAAAGCTCACTTTCTGATACCTTCCCTTCCCAATAATCGAACAGATTCTTTCTTTTTATGCCATCTATTACCCTCTTGGAGTTTAAAAAGACATGAGCAGGCACGTTCATCGATTTAAGTATGGGATAGGCATAGACAAAATCATCTGCATAACCATCATCAAAGGTCAATGCAGCAAGGTTTTTATCGCCATCAGTTGATATAAGATCGTGAAGTTTAACTATCTTAAACTTTCTTCTTATAAGCTTTATTGCCCTTATAAAATCCTTCAGCTTTAGATCATCCGTCTTGCCCTTTTTCCGGTCTGGATATACTCTATGCATGTAAAATACGACCTTCGGCATTTGCCCTCCTGTTCTGCATTGATGATTCTTTTAAAGAGCGAAGGCATGTGGGTATATCTTCTGTTTCTCCAGTAAATCGTTAAATTCAAAAACCAATATCCTTTTAGGTTTCATGCTTTAATTATACCTCTGTATGTATTAGGATTCAAGGTGTTGATGCAACTTTTGACCCTCATTCCATCTCTTTTGGTCAAGTCTCATTAAAGCGGGAAAAGTATCCATACCTACTGCACTTTTGAGAAGTATAGCGGGTATTTACATTACAACTTCTATTCTCTTAGGCTTTTCAAGAGCAATTAGTTCACTAGTGGGAATGAGGTTAACGATTTCCATTGCTATCTTGTGATTAACACAGTTTTAAGGAGCATCTGCTCTTGTTTCTCTGTGAATTTAAGAACAACCGAAAATCCTCCACAATTTATATATAGCACAATATCTGTTACAATACAAACATGGTCTCTTCCCTTTATTTATGGAAGAAGTCTCCGACTGTCGGGAGGAGAAACGAAACTGATAGTGCC
>CAZXGR010000039.1:0-6655 GCA_964640245.1 uncultured bacterium
TAAGGTTCATATTTGGGGTAATTTCCATTGATTCAGGGAGTCCGTTTGCGGCTATTGGTGGAAGTAGGGAACAAATGCTAGCTGTATTTTTTGAACCTGCCTCTGTTCTCTCTTTGATGGTCGTGGTTTTCCTTGCGAAAAGCACAAATCTTATTGAGATCAGCAACCTAGTTGACAGTGGCAAGATTAATTATCTTATGCCTGCCTTTGCTGTAGCTGCTGTTGCCTTTTTATGGACTACATATATAGAAACTGGTGAGAAGCCCTATGATTTACCAGAAGCAGAACAGGAAACTATGGAAGGCCCCTTAGCTGATTATTCAGGAAAACGTTTAGCAATAGCACAATGGGCTTCAATGGTTAAGAGAATAGCTGTCGTAGGACTATTCATAACGATTTTTGTACCATGGCCTAAAACGGGTAACCCGTTTCTTGATATCGGGATTTTTCTAGTTAAAGTTGGAATTTTCTATGTTTTAAGTACATTTGTTGATGCTTTCTGCTCAAGGTATAGACTCTTCCAACTTAGGAAGAGTGCTGCGGGGGCATTTTCATTGGCTCTTATATCACTTCTACTCTACGTTTTTGGAGGTATACAATGGCACATTTAGACCTCTTAACACTCGAATCTCTCTTTCTTGCAATAACTACCATCTTTGTTTTTGAGGTAAGACATTTAAGGTGGGCGGTTTACGGTTATATAGTTCAAGCTCTTACCTTAGTTTCCATCCTTATAACCATTGCATACCAATACAATTGCAAGGATTTGTACCTTTGGTCTGCCACAGCTTTTGTAACTAAAGCTGTTCTCGTGCCCTACATCCTTTTTCACCTTCTCAACAAGGTCAAGGCATCCGATGAAACATCACCTATTGCTGGACCTCTAACTCCATTCATAGCTGTTGCCTTTTCCGTATCGCTTGCGGTTATTCTATCTCCGATTTTCTTAAAGTTTGCTACTATAAAGCTCTATATTCCCTTAACGGTTTCCATAGCGGTTTTTCTGATGGGAAGCCTTGGATTTGTCCTCAGGAAGTGTGCCTTTAAGCAAATTCTCTCATTTTGCCTATCTGAGAATGGTATTCACCTTGGTTTAGCTCTTATGGTTCCAAGTTCCACGGAAACGGTAGAAATAGGAATGCTTTCCGATGCAGTTTTTGCAGTTTTAATAATGAGTATTCTTGCTGCAAGGTTGTATAGGTTTTTTGGAAGTTTTAATACCAGTAAAGCAGATTATTTGAAAGGTTAAGGGGGGAATTTATGAGCTCCGAAAACGTTACATTGATTCTCTTGGCTCTTCTCTCAGCTCCTCTGTTAGGGACGCTGATGCCATGGCTTACCGTTCAGAGCAAAAGTAAAACTGCTCTTTACTCAATTCATGCCTTCTTCTCTGTGGTTACTTCCGTCATAGGTTTTATCGCTATATCAAAAGTGATAAACGGAAGTACCTACACGGTTTTAGATCATCAACTTCTCCTTGACCCGATAAGCGGGGTTTTTCTGACAATTATTTCCATTACGGGACTTTTAGTAAATCTTTACTCTATAAAATACATGGATTGGGAGTTGAACGACGGCAGAATTAAATTCAATGATGCTGTACTTTTCTTTTCCTTGTCTCAACTGTTTGTTTTTACTATGACACTCAGTGTAGTTGTCAATAACATTTTGCTTCTCTGGGCAGCGATTGAAGCAACTACATTATCCTCCGTTTTCCTAGTTGCCCTCTATAGAAACAAAAGGGCAACAGAGGGTGGATGGAAGTACGTTGTATTATGTAGTATGGGGCTATCGTTTGCCCTCTATGGTACGGTTTTACTCTATGGTTTAGCCTTCTCTAGTACTGGGGATGCCTTCCATGCTATGCTTTGGACTTCCTTGATGAAAAATGCGAAGCTTTTTAACCCTAATGTTATGAAGATTATCTTTGTCCTTGCAGTTTTTGGATATGGCACCAAAGCGGGCCTTTTCCCAAATCACTTCTGGCTTCCAGATACTCACTCAGAAGCACCATGTCCGGCTTCTGCCATGCTATCGGCTGTTCTTCTCAAGTGCGCTATAGCAGCAATTGTTAGGTTCTATGCGATAGCTGGTAATTCTCCGCTTGGATTTGGTTTTCCATCCTCAGTGCTTCTTGTCCTTGGTTTACTTTCCGTTTTGGTATCAAGCCTCTTCATTCTCAAACAGACAGATATAAAGAGGATGTTTGCCTATCACTCTATTGAAAACATAGGCATCATTGCCTTCGGATTAGGTTTAGGAAGTCCACTTGGTGTATTTGCAGCTCTATTCCACGCGCTTAACCACTCCCTAACAAAAGCTATTGCCTTTTGTACTACCGGAAATCTCTATGAGTTCTATGGCACCAGAGATATGAGAAAGATGGGAGGATTGATAAGAATAGCTCCTGTTACAACTTTTCTACTGGCAGTAGCGATTTTCTCTCTTGCCGGTACTCCCCCGCTTGCAATGTTTACGTCCGAATTTCTTACAGTTAAAGCTGGTTTAGGGGTTGGGGATTACCTTGCTGTAGCTCTTTTACTTATTGGTCTGGCAATTGTATTTGCAGGATTAATTTCCCACTTGAATGAGGTTGTTCTTGGAAAACCAAGAACCGAACTTATAAAGAATAAGGAAGTTGAATTATCGGCAAATCTTCCACTTCTTGTTATGGCATTTTTAGTTTTAACAATTGGGTGGCTTACCCCAAATTGGTGGATTCATCTTTTGCAGGAAGCTGTTAAGACAATAGGATTTCAAATTTAATTTTTAGGAGGAATGCATGAGAAAAGGAGAAAGATTTATCAAAGCTCTCCAGAAGAAGTTTGAGGTTGAGGAGATAAATAGAAACCCTGAAGACCAAATAACGATTTTATGTAAGAGGGGAGACTTACCTCAAGTTGTTAGAAGTCTCTACTACGAGCATGGTGGTTGGCTTTCCAACATGGTTGCTAACGATGAAAGGCAAATCAACGGGCACTTTGCTCTCTATTATATTCTGTCAATGGAAGGCGGGAAGCTTGATAAAGATGATGAGTTGCCACAGGATGAAAAGTGCTGGATAACAGTTAAAACTTTAATTCCTGCAGATGACCCAACCTTTCCTTCGGTTGCTCCTTATGTTCCAGCTGCTGTTTGGTATGAACGGGAAGCGAGAGATATGTTTGGTCTTACCCCAGAGGGTATTCCAGATTCAAGAAGATTAGTCCTTCCAGATGATTGGCCAGAAGGGCTACATCCGCTGAGAAAGGATTCTATGGATTATAGATATAGACCTGGGCCTTGTGAAGTTGGTAAGGAACCAGATTATCCGTTTCTCTATCCTGAGACAGAGAACACGGTCGATGTTCCCTTAGGCCCCCTTCATATAACCAGTGATGAGCCAGCTCAATTTAAGCTTTTTGTGGACGGTGAGACGATAATTGATGCTGATTACAGGCTTTTCTATATTCACAGAGGTATGGAAAAGATTGCAGAGAATAGAATGAACTACGATCAGATGGGGTTCCTCGCCGAACGTATATGAGGCATCTGCGGTTTTTCGCACGCGGTCGCGTGCATAGAGGCAATAGAAAGGGCTTCAGGTGCAGAAGTTCCATTAAGAGCTCAAGCTATTAGAACCATGTGTCTTGAAATGGAAAGACTTCACTCCGATATGCTTAATATTGGTCTTGCCTGTGAAAATACTGGAAACGTAACTGGTTTTATGCAGATGTGGAGGGTTAGAGAGCTAGCGATGGACTTAGCTGAGCTTATCACGGGTGGAAGAAAAACATATGGAATGATAATGGTAGGTGGTGTAAGAAGAGATATAAGTGACGAAGAGAGAAAAAAGGCATTAGAGTTAGTTGATAAATTAGATAAGCAGGTAAGAGAATGCTGGGATGCTATTATGGATGCCCCTAATCTTATTAATAGATGGAAGGGAACCGGGATACTTGATAGAAGGGTAGCTCGTGATTTCTCCCCAGTTGGGCCAAATATCAGGGGAAGTGGTTTTAAGAGGGATACTAGATATGACCATCCATTTGATTGGTATAAGCATGTAGAGTTTAACGTGGCCTATGAAGAAGGTTGTGATGTCCTATCGAGGGAAACCGTTAGGTATAGAGAAGTCTTGGAAGCTCTTTCCATAATAAGACAAACTTTAGCATCCCTTCCTCCTGGACCTGTAAAGGTTGAAAAACCATTTGTTAAACCATTTGTCTATGCATTTGGAAACGACGAAGCCCCAAGAGGGGAAAATATTCACTGGGTAATGCATGGAAATTCCCAAAAGGTTTACAGATGGAGAGCCAGGGCAGCAACATATAATAATTGGTCTTCACTGAGGTTTCAATTTAGAGGAAATGCTGTTTCCGATGCTGCCTTAATAGTATGCTCTATGGATCCATGCTATTCCTGCACGGAAAGAGTAACCGTCATTGATGTTAAAAAGAGAAAATCGAAGATAGTTACTGTGGATGAGCTTAAAAAGTATTCAATGACCCTTAAGAATTCCCCACTAAAAGATTTATAAGGGAGGTAGATAATGACACTTTTAGAGTTGAGCTTGAAATACAATCATGTAACTCTTGATTATCCCTTTGGACCATATGAAATGATGGAGGGTTATAGAGGCAAACCAGAGTACACATACGAAAAATGTATAGGATGTGGTGCCTGTGCAGTTGCGTGCCCTTCCAATGCCATAACCGTTTCAGCTGATAATGAGAAACATGAGGTGGTTTGGAAGATTAACTATGGTAGATGCATTTTCTGTGGTAGATGTGATGAGGTTTGCCCTACAGGTGCCATAAGACTTTCAAAGGAATACCAGATGGCTGTTTTGATCAACAAGGAGGATTTAACTGTTCAAGGTAACTTAAAGATGGCAAAGTGCGAAAAGTGTGGAAAATATTACGGAACCGAGAGGCTTGTTAAGTATTCCCAAGAAAGAATTAAAGCTAGCAGTCTTCCTAAAAGCAAAATTGATGAGAAACTGAAATTAACTAAACTATGCCCTGAATGCAGAAAAAAATTAGCTATTTCGGATTTCGTTTCCAGGTTTCCATCCAATAAAAAAGGAGGGAAAAGATGAAAAAAGTTTATGAAGTTCCTGAGGAAATGAGGAAACTCAACACCTTAGATCTAAAGTTGAAGTTACTTGGTAATATAAAGAGAAGCTTTTACGTCTATAGGGTTGATACAGGTTCATGTAATGGTTGTGAAATAGAAATATTTGCTGCTTTAACTCCAAGGTGGGATCCTGAGCGTCTTGGTTTTAAACTTGCTGCCTCGCCAAGGCATGCGGATATAATACTTTGCACGGGTCCGTTAACGAGAATGATGAGGTATCCATTAATTAGGGCTTATAATGCCGCTCCTGATCCTAAGGTAGTAGTTGCTTTGGGAGCCTGTGCTTGTTCGGGAGGTATCTTCTATGATTCGTATGCTGTATGGGGTGGTATAGGTTCTCATTTGCCCGTAGACCTATATATTCCTGGATGTCCTCCTCACCCAGCCACCATTATTCATGGTGTTGCTTTAGCTGTTGGAGTTTTAGATCAAAAGTTAAAGAAGGAAGTTTACGATAACGATGATGGTAAACCGCCAATGATTGAGAAGCCAGTTCTAGGAACTATTCTCTTTGAGAGGGACGTTTATAAGGAATGCGGACTCCTAATGGGATATTATTGGGGAAGAAAACTGTATAATAAGTATATGAGGATTTTCCTTCCCGTTAAGGATGCATTTGATGAGAAGTCAGTTGAAGCTTCCTTAAAATCTGCAGTTGAAGAGGAAGAAGACCCAAGGTATGCTGAGTGTATGAGAATTGTTCACCAAAAGGTTTATAAACCTTGGGTTGCTGCTCTTATGACAGGGAAAGGTGCTCATCCTATTTTCGCAAGTAGAGGATAGCGTGATCGAGGTTTACAGAATTTTTATGAGATATGGACCTCAGAAGAATTATAAGACTAAGTGTGACTATATAAAGTTTTTTGCAATATCTACCGGTCATGGTACAGGTAGTATTGACTTTATGAAGAGAATATTGGTTATTCCAGATTCAGAATATCAAAGAATACTTGAAGATTCAGGTGAGTATGCACAGTTTAAGTTGGGAAACATTAATAAATTTACGGAAATTGAGATTTTCCCGGAGCATGCCCAAAAGTTGGTTCCGGAACTTCCAGAATGTGATTTAAAAGGAGTTTTATCCTCCTTAAAGGAGGGACTTTTAATTTTAAGGAAGTCAAATGAAGTTAGCTCTTCTAACGATAGGCAACCCTCTGAGAGGGGACGACGGTATTGGTGAAGCTGTTGGCACTGTAGTTGAGGAAAAACTTGGTTTAAAGGTTTTTTACGGTGGTAATGCGCCAGAGAATGAATTTCATAGAATAAGGCGATTTTCACCTGATTTGCTTATCATCGTTGATGCAGTTATTGGAGTAAAAGAGGGAGAAGTTGGGTTTTTTGATATTTCGGAAAACGATGATGTTGGATTTATCTATACAACCCACAATATTCCTGTTTCTAAACTCATTTACTACATTAAATCCTTTGTTCCCAAGATTATCTTTTTGGGAATAGGAATAGATAAAACTAAAGCTATTGAAATTTCTGACACTCTGAGCGTCCAAGCTAAGAACGCAATCCCAAAAGCATTTAAGCT
>CAZXGR010000040.1:0-6650 GCA_964640245.1 uncultured bacterium
TGATTTTAGGCATTCCTTTTATCCTTCCCGGGCATAAAGATCCCTTTAGTAAGGAAAGATTTGAAAACCTAAAGGTACGTTATCACCCTGAACCCTAAAACACAGAGGTATAATTAAAGCATGAAAGCTAAAACGGTATTGGTTTTTGAGCTAAACCACCTGCCAGAGGAATAGAGAATGACCTTAGGGTATCTAACCTACCATGCAGGAAAGTTATGTAATGAAGCTAACTACATGGTAAAAAGTAGGATGGTAAAACCTCATATGATTGGTCTATACCGCAAAGTCAGGGATATGTTTATATACTTTCGCTCTTCAAAAAGAATCATCAATGTAGATATAAATGGAGTAGGGATAGGAGTATGCGGCAGTATGAACCTACCTCAGGGAATAAGAGTAAAATCAAGCTGCCAAACTTCCTTAGAAGCTCTATCCTTAAAGGCGGGGTAGCCATGCATTTTTTCTGCCCAAACTGCTTCAGGGAATTGAAGAATAAAACCGATACATGCCCTTACTGCGGATTTAACATAGGGAATTACCAAAGAACCGTACCGTATGAGAATAGGCTTATACATGCCCTAAATCATCCTGTAAGGGAAGTTAGGATGGGAGCAATAATAAGCTTAGGCAACATGAAATCAGAAAAAGCTGTAAAACCACTTATAGAACATTCGATGGAAAATCCAAAGGATGTGGTCGAGGGTATGGAGATATTAAATGCAATAAGAAAGATCCTTAAGGGAGAGGAATTCAGGAAAACCTTGTTGTACGTAATTAAGTCCCATCCATCCAAGGTAATCGCAAGAATGGCGGCAGACATGCTCAGCGATAGCTATGGTAAAATTAGTTAAACTTTGGAGGGTCAATGTCAAAGGAACTAATCGTATTTTTAAAGGATACAAACAATAAAAGCCTTATAACAGCGGCACTTGAATCAGGTGCAAGCCTTTTTCTCCTTGAAAAACCAGAAAGCCAAAAGGTAAAACAGTTAGCAAGGGTAAAGACAATAGCACCGGACGGCGATTACAAGCTTGGGAAGGATTTCTACCTAATTGAGATAAAGGGTAAATCAGACGAGAACAATGCAGCACAACTTCTATCAAGTGGTAAAAACGTAATAGTTAAGACTACCGATTGGACCATCATACCCATTGAAAACCTATTGGCCCAAGGCGACAACCTCTATGCATGGGTGAGAAATGCAGATGAAGCCAAAACGGCTCTTAACATACTTGAAAGGGGCGTGAAGGGAATAGTATTGGATACAGATAACATCAATGATGTAAAATCCGTTGGGGAGATAATAGCTAAAAGTGGTGAGGTATTGAAGTTCCAAACTGCAACCATAGATGAGGTTAAGCCTATTGGCATGTGCGATAGAGTATGTGTAGATACATGCTCGAATATGGTTACAGGCGAAGGTGCCTTAGTTGGGAACTCATCGTCCGCAATGTTCCTGGTTCATGCTGAAACGGAATCAAACCCATACGTTGCCGCAAGGCCATTTCGCATAAATGCAGGGGCTGTCCACATGTACATAAGGATTCCGGACGGTAAAACTAAGTACCTTGCAGAGATTGAGGCAGGTAGCGAAATAATGATATACAACTATAAGGGTGAAGGTAGAACCGTCAACGTTGGAAGGGCAAAGGTGGAGAAAAGGCCAATGCTCTTGATTAAGGCCAAGCTAAACGATAAAAGTATAGGTGCAGTCCTGCAGAATGCGGAAACGATAAGGCTCGTATCACCGGAGGGCAAACCTGTATCTGTCGTTAACCTCAAAAAGGGTGATAAGGTTTTGGTTTATACAGAGGAACCAGGAAGGCACTTCGGAATGAAGGTTAAGGAAAGTATAGTCGAAAAGTAGGGGGTAAAATGAAGAAAAAGGATACAAATGAGGTCTTTAGGGAATTGATGGCCGGTGCAATGGGTAAATCACCTGAGGATTTGAAGTCAAAGGAACCTGAAAAGATATGCGATGTATTCGTTCAAAGGATATTCTACGACGAGGGAATGAAGAAGTTCGACTTTGCCGTATCGCTTGCATCATTTGTGGGTAACGACTTAGAGGAAGCATCCACAGTGGCAAAGTTCAAGAAGTGGAGTCTTGCCAAGAGGTATGCAAGGCAGCTGAGCAACTTCTACGAATCACAGGGCTACGAAACGCACCTTAAGGGCGAAGTTGGGGAGATTGGAAAGTGAACATACTAGTTACAGGGGGTGCCGGGTTTATCGGTTCGAACCTTGCATTAACACTTCAAAATAGGTTTAGGGATGCAAACATATCCATAGTTGACGATTTCTTTTCCGGATACTTCAAGAACATCATAGGATTCAAGGGCGAGGTGATAACAGGCTCAATTGCGGATAGTAGCTTCATGGAAAAGCTTTCAAGGAAAAAGTTCGATGTCATATTTCACCAGGCAGCCGATGCAAAAACAACGGACACCGACCAAAACTTTGTCATGACGGTAAACTGTGAGGCTACGAAAAACCTGCTGAACCTTGCGCTTAAAAATAATGCAAGCTTTGTGTATGCTTCATCCGCTGCCGTTTATGGAAACGAAAAACCGCCCATGAAGGTCAACGGGAAGCTTCACCCGGAGAACATCTACGGCTTTTCAAAGTACGCTGTGGACATGTACGTTAAAAGGTTCATGAAGGAACACCCTGAGTTTCACGTGGTTGGACTGAGGTACTTCAATGTTTATGGACCTCATGAAACCTATAAAGGTTCAATGGCGAGCATGATTTTGAAGCTTACGGTTCAGATAATGAAAGGCAGGATACCAAGGCTCTTTAAATGGGGTGAGCAGAAGAGGGATTTTGTTCATGTCAATGACTGTGTTGAGGCCAATATAAGGGCATTTGAATCAGGGAAAAGTGGAATAGTGAATGTTGGGACGGGCAATGCGAGAAGCTTCAACGAGGTGGTCAACATAATACAGAAAGCCTTAGGGACAAACCTAAAGGTGGACTACTTCGACAACCCGTATACGTTTTATCAAAACTACACACAGGCAGACTTAACGGAAACAAAGGATGTACTTGGATGGTACCCGGGAATACAAATCGAGGAAGGGATACCTTCGTACGTAGACTGGATAAAGAAAAACGTCAACCTCAACGAAATAGACTTTTAGAGGAATCATGAAAAAAGCACTTTTGGGAAATGAGGCAATAGCATATGGCTTGATGTATGCGGGTGTTGACCTTTTAACGGGCTATCCTGGAACGCCAAGCTCTGAGATCATCAAGACATACCAAAAAATAGTAAAGGATAGAAAGCTCAAGGCTTATTCCGAGTGGTCGGTAAATGAAAAGGTAGCCTTTGAATCTGCATATGCAGGTGCAATATCAGGAAAGAGAACCGCATGTACCATGAAGATGGTAGGGTTAAACGTGGCCATGGATCCCCTTATGAGCAGCGCGTTTATCGGCAATAGGGGAGGTTTTTTGGTCATATCGGCAGATGACCCCGGGGTTTACAGTTCACAAACAGAACAGGATTCAAGGAGCATTGCAAAGTTCGCAAGACTTCCCGTCCTTGACCCTTCAAGCCCCGAGGATGCCTTTAGGCTGACGGTTATGGGGATAGGTATTTCAGAGAGGTTTGAGGTCCCGCTGATTTTAAGGCCGGTTTTAAGGGTCTGCCACGGCAGGCAAATTGTTGATATACCGGATTTCCAATTTGAAGGAAGGGTTGGAAAGTTTGAAAGAAACGTTGGAAGGTGGGCTGCCATACCGAGGATACCGAGGTTAAAGCAGGAAGAAAAGCTGTTTCAAAAGTTAAAGTTAATCGCTGACTTTAACTACGAAAACCTTATAGAGCCAAAGCTTAAGTATTTAAACGGTAAAAAGGCACTGATAATAACATCAGGATCAAGCTACGGCTTTGTTTCAGAAGTTGTAAACGGGAACAACGTAAATGCAGATATACTGAAGATAGATATGCCGTATCCCTTGCCAATTGAAAAGCTGAAGGGGATCCTTTCAAATTACAAGGATGTCGTTGTCTTCGAGGAAACCTATCCAGTCATGGAGGAACAGCTCAGGTTCAAGAACGTTAGGGGAAAGCTGACGGGCGATGTGTTCAGGATGGATGAAATAACGCACGACAAGGTAGCCGATACACTCGTTAGGCTCGGTTATTTAAGGAAGAACCCCTATGTTGGAAAGCCTTACAAGGGTAAACTGCCGCAGAGAAAGCCGTCGCTTTGCCCTGGCTGCCCACACAGAACCGTTTTCTACAGTATCAAGAAGGTGTTCGGTGAGGATGCCATATACCCATCCGACATAGGCTGCTATACGCTTGGTATCAACCAAAATGCCGTTGACACGGTGCTCTGCATGGGTGCTTCAGCCGGCATGTCAAATGGATTTTCCGAATCGGATAAGAGAACGGTGGTAGCTACCATTGGCGATTCAACGTTCCTTCATGCCGGCATACCGCCGCTTATAAATGCAGTGGCAAACAAACATAGGTTTGTGCTCGTTGTTTTGGATAATCAAACCGTTGCCATGACAGGCTTGGAGCCAACTCCGGAGTCGACCGGAAACGTTAAGATAGAGAACATTGTCAAGGGATGCGGAGTGGAACCGCTTATACTTCACTATGATGGAAAGATCGGGACAACCATCAGCTTCTTTAAAATGGTTAAGAATAGATTTGAAAACTCGGAGTTTCCGGTAGTTGCAGTGGTAAAGCAGTTCTGCCTTTTCGATAAAGTACACGCAAAGCTTCCAGGAAGGTTTGCAAAGGTTGACCCAACGAGGTGCAAGGGCTGTGGCTACTGTATTGAGAACTTTGGATGTCCTGCATTCAATTGGGAAGACGGAAAGGTTAAGGTGGACCCCTACTTCTGCTCCGGCTGTGGTGTTTGCCTTGATGGGCTTTGCCCATTTGATGCCTTCGTAGAGGTGAAAAGATGAACTATCAAATGATAATTACGGGCCTGGGCGGTCAAGGGGTTCTATTCTTGGAAAAGGTTGTAGCCCAATGTGCAATAGACAAGAATCTAAGATTCATAGGCACCGAGACGCATGGAATGGCGAGGAAAGGCGGGACGGTTGCCGCGCATGTTAAGATAGGCAATAACTTCGAGGCTCCACTTATAGGAAAGGGACAGGCAGATTTGATATTGGGGCTTTATCCAACGGAAGCACTCCGTTTTTTAGAGTATCTAAGGCCAGATGGTTTTATTTTGACAAACACAACGGACAAGAAGTTCAACACCAATGGGCTTAGGGTTTTAACCGTTAATGGAACAAAAGCAGTCTTGGATGGATTGATAAATCCAAGGTGCCTAAACGCTTACGTTCTTGGCAAAGCCGTTAAAAAGATAGATGGATTCCCGTTTTCAAGTAACGATATAGAAAGTTCAATTAAGAAACTTCAGCCATCCTTTTCGGATGAAAACATAGGGGCCTTCAGGTTGGGATGCAGCTAAAATGCCCGTATTTAGCTGCTATGTGGACTATGAAAGGTTTTTAGGTGAACCTGTAAAGGACCTTGCAGCGTATCTTTCCTGCCTTAAAGGGAGAAAAAGGGAAGAAGTTATATTGAATCTTGCATATCTCTTCAAAAAGATAAACAGGGTCAGGGATTACTATAAAATCAAGAACACGAAATTCTTAAGTGAATTCAACCTAAGTGAACCTGAAAGGCAAAGGTTATCAAAGTTGATAAACAGGTTCTTTCTGAAGCAATCTGAAAACTCATCGGGAAGGTTTATTCCACAGGACAGCCTTGTAGCTTTGAGAAAGGGCAGGCTATTCGAGGAAATCGTCTACATGCTTGGGCCTATCGAAAGGGAAAGGGTTGACCTTACGTCCATGCACTGCCAACCGATGTTAAACGGGAAAAGGGTAGAGGTAAGGTGCGGGAAAAAGGTACTTACAAGGAAGAACATCGATGTGGTATTTTGGGGAAGGAAGTACGTAGAAGCCTACGAATGTAAGTCAAACGTCCCATTCTTTCTCTACCTCGGAAAAGGTAGGGGAGAAAGGGCAAGAAAGGTAAGGGATAAGGTAAGGTACCTAAATCAAACGGCAAGGATTCTCAATGAACGTTTTGGAAAGGCAAACATATACCTTGCAAGCTTTGCCCCGGATGTTAACCTCAGCGAATCAACAGAGTTGGTTAGAGATTGGATATCCAGCTGCGGTGATAGTAGGATACGCATGAAGTTAATTACCATCAAGGACTTTCTAAAGAGGCTCTATCCGTAAAACTCAACAGCCTCTACCACGTTAATGCCGTTGGCAAGCAAAAGCTTAATGCTCTCATCGAAATCCTTATCATTTACCTTGAAGAACAGAATTGCCCTTTTGCTTGAACCTGCATAGGCATACACGTATTCAATGCTTATATTGTTGTTAGATAGAACTTTTACAACGCTGTAGAGTCCGCCGGGCTTATCCTCAACCTCAACGGCAAACACATCGGTTTCGCTTGCCGCAAAGGATTTTGCAAGCAGTGTGGCTTTTGCCTTTTCTGGGTTGTCAACTACCATCCGAAGAATTCCGAACTCGGATGAATCTGCTAAAACCAGCGCCCTTATGTTTATGTTCTCATCAAGCAAGGCTCTCGAGACATCCGTTAACCTTCCACATCTGTTTTCTAAGAAGACCGAAATTTGCTTTACAGC
>CAZXGR010000041.1:0-6484 GCA_964640245.1 uncultured bacterium
AATTTCGGACAATGTTTGGTGGGTATGCGAAGTTTGGCGTAAGCCAAATTTGGGTGAGCGAAGCGAACCGCATACCCACTTGTTATATGACCCGAGAGAAGCCTTGCAACACTACAACCATTACTTCCTTCTAATTAGGATTTTATTTCACTAATTAGCATTTTATAGTTCAACAACAGATGAATGATTATTAAGCCTGACATTAAATATCCTGACAAAGTATGCATCATTCTTAATGTTTTTCTATCAAATCCCAAAAAGTTCCAACTAATTTCCCTTGATATTTTACCACAAGGTGCAAAATGCAGTTCAGTACCAGTTATAAAAACTACTACAAATAACACTATCAGAAAAAGCGAGATTATCGCTCTAATTTTTGCCAATTTTTTCATTTTTTACCTCCTTTTTATCATTAAGGCAAATTAGTTTATAAATCTAAGTTTTTAGTATTGCAATGTCATATAACTCCGGTATATCCGAACTATTCGAATAATACTAAAATTAGAAGATATTTCAACTGTTCGCATATGCATTCCTCTGAACGATTGTTAACTTTAAATATTCACCATAGTTGATTGCAAGTTTAGCCTTCCTTCAGCATCTCGTATGCAATTTTCTTGCTTCTCTCAACAGCTGGTTGGCCATAAGGGTTAACGTTCAGTAGCTTTGCCATTGAAACTACCGCTACCATGTATGTCATCATAAGTTCGCCCATACTCTCCGGTAATAGGTTCTTAAGCATGAGCTTTACTATCGGCCTTTTCCTTTCCATTAGTGATTTTACCGTTCCGTGAAATTCCGCGGAGAGGACATCAGAAAGTCTCTTCGAACCAATGAAATCGATTATCTCTGTTTTATCTGGAAGTTTCAAATCCCCATCGTAGTTCTCCGCCTTTACGAATTGATAAACCTTATCATCTGGCCCATCCTCAAACAGCTGAAGTATGGAATGCTGGTCGCGAACACCCAAGGCCTTAAGTGGTGTCTGCCCTTTTCCATCCTTTCCTAAGCTTTCAGCCCAAAGCTGTGCATACCACTCGGTAAAGCTTTTAAGGGCATCGCAGTAAACCATCATCACGGATATGTTTCTTCCATTTGTATATGAGAGATACTTGTGTATTCCCAAAAGTATAGCTTTCTCCCTTTTCCCCTTATCTTTTACAACGTTCAATGCACCCCTTGTAAAGGCTTCTATGTCGTAGCCCGCAAAGCTCAATGGAAATAGCCCCGAGGGCGTAAATACGGAGAACCTTCCTCCAACATCTGATGGAACCTCGATAAAGATCATATTGAGCTTTTTACTGAGACCGTCAAAGTCATTTCCCCTGTTTCCTATAAAAACCATTCTACTGCTTGGATTAAGGTTCATTGCTTTAAGCTTTGAAAGAACGATGTTGAGATGAACAATCGTTTCTAAGGTTTTTCCAGACTTACTCACAAAGCAGAATACCGTTCTTTCCCATTTTATCCCTTTCATTTTTTTAATCGTGTATACTGGGTCAACGTTATCCATGAAAACAAGCTTTCTTTCAGGTTTTTCAATCGTATGATAAACCGTTTTTGCACCGAGCGATGAACCTCCAATACCCACAACCAACATAGTGTCGAAATTTCCCTTAAACCTATCTGCAATTTTACCTACGGATGCTACATCTTCAAGTCTTATGTTGGTAAATGGCATATCCTTATTGGATATTGAAGGTCCAAGTTTATCGATTAACCTTTCGCTTTTGACTTTGTATTCATCGATAAATTCAATGCTTATTCCCATTATTCCCTCGAATTTGTATATTTTAGTAGAAAATCTCTCTTAAATTCGTTAAAGTAATTTCCCCTTATGGATTTCCTTATGTTTTCCATAAGTTTTGCATAGAAATGAAGGTTGTGAATTGAGTTGAGTATGGCTGAATTTATATCGTTTATCATGAACAGGTGCCTTAAATAGGCCCTTGAAAAGTGTTTGCACGTGTAACAATCACATTCAGGATCCACAGGTGAAAAGTCATTCTTGTACTTAGAGTTCTTAATGTTTATTTTTCCCCTTGACGT
The DNA here is from genome assembly GCA_964640245.1 of uncultured bacterium. Taxonomy (GTDB): domain Bacteria; phylum Aquificota; class Aquificia; order Desulfurobacteriales; family Desulfurobacteriaceae; genus CAZXGR01. The sequence goes on from CAZXGR010000041.1 coordinate 2,050, forward strand.
GAACAGGTTGCCGTTTCTCGCATTTCTTGTGGGTATTACGCAGTCAAACATATCTATGCCCATCTCAACGGCATTGAAGATATCCTCAACCTTTCCTACCCCCATAAGGTACCTTGGTTTTTCCTCAGGCAAAAGAGGAGCTGTAAGGTTGACTGTATCATACATCGTCTGTTTTGGTTCCCCCACGCTTACCCCACCTATTGCGTATCCATCAAAAGGCATATCCGATAAAGCCTTAGCACATTCTATCCTTAAATTAGGATACTCTCCGCCTTGAACTATTCCGAATACAGCTGTTTTATCCGATGTCCTGCTTTCGATGCTTCTCCCTGCCCATCGAATCGTGCGTTCCGTGGATTCCCTTGCGTAGTTTCTCGTAGATGGATATGGTATGCATTCATCCAAGACCATTCCTATGTCAACGCCGAAGTCCTCCTCGATCTTTACCACAAGCTCCGGTGATAAGAAGTGATCTGAGCCGTCAACATGTGATCTGAAGTAAACACCTTCCTCTGTTAACCTCATCAGTTTACCGAGGCTGAATACCTGGAAACCTCCGCTGTCACTGAGTATGGAACCGCTCCATCCTGTAAACCGGTGAATACCGCCTGCAAGCTTTATTGTTTCAACGCCTGGTCTTAAATAGAGGTGGTAAATATTGCTCAGCACAAGTGAATAACCCATGTGTTTTAGCCTATCCCATGTAACGCCCTTTATCGAGCCACATGTGGCTACAGGCATGAAGCACGGCGTTTCAAACGTTCCATGTTCAGTTTTAGCTAAAGCATACCTTGCCCTTCCGCTTATCGATAGAATATTAAACGAAAACATTCCACTCCATAGGTTATAATTTCAGTATGCTAATTTTAGCATTGATTCTTCTAATGTTCTCAAACAGTTTTGCCCTTTCGGTTCAAAAGGCGAAGTCCTTCTTGAATTACGTTGATTCGGGCAAGAGGTTTTGCTCAACAAGTTTTCTATCTCAGTTTGGCAGTGGAATTCTGAGTGGTATTTCCCGAAGATTATTCATCGATGCATGTTTCAATGAGGGCAAATTCAGAAAAGCTGTAACCGTAAGATCCGTTGACGGATTTTCAGCATTTGAACAGGCAGTTGCATATAAGAAAATCGGCGATATTAAGAGATCAAAGGAGCTTTTTAGGTATGTCTTTAGTAAATACGATGAATTTGATGAGGAAGTCATACTAAATAACTTGGATGATTTATCATTTCTATTTGATGATAAACTGATTTACACGAAAGTTAAGAGGCTTATATCCAAGGGCAACCTTAAAGAGGCAGCTTTCTATTTAAATTTCATGAAGGATGAGAAAAAATATCGCTTTTTAAATGGCATCATCTTCATGAGAACCGGCCAAAGGGACAAGGCAATATCTGATTTTTTAAGTCTGAACAATCCGAAATCCTACTTCTACTTGATAAGATTAGAGAGAAAACCATCCGCCAAGGTTTACTTCCTTGAAAAGCTGTTAAAATCCGATGCCCCAAAACCTTTAAAGGTTTTATCATCCGAATATCTGTTAGACAGGTTTTTATTTAATAATTTCTGTTACTTTAAGTTTATCATGGGTAAAACAAAAAGTTTAGATAACAAACTGTACTTGAAATATAAAATTAAATATGATATAATTAACTATAAGATCAATGATGCAACTAGGTTAATTTCCAAACTTGATTCACCATGTTATAGGCAATTAGGGATATGCTTAAAGCAAAAATTCGGTAATTATAGCGGTGATTTATCGTTAAAAATGCAAAAACCTAAGAATTTAACCATAAAAAATGGAGTGTCTTCCCTTAATAAAATTTCTGATATGGGTTTAAGGTATATAGTTAAATCAAATAGATGTGATATAATTTCTCTTATGGGTAAAAACACGCTTGATATGGCGGTAGCTAATTACATGTGTAAAAACTACAGAAAAGCTGCAGACATTGCATATAGGTATAAGAAGATGGCTAATAGGTTTTCGTTCATCTATTACCTGCTTTATCCTAAGCCAAAGATGTTTAAGAATGACTTATTATCCTTATCCATTGCAAGGCAGGAAAGTTTTTTTGATGAGCGTGCGGTATCAAGGAGTGGTGCCATAGGCTTGATGCAGATAATGCCTTCGACGGGAAGCTATCTATCCAGGAAATTTGGTATCAAGGGATTTTCAAAAAATAAGCTCTTCAATGGTAAGTTTAACTATAAATTGGGCTCGCTTTACTTTAAAAACCTGCTAAGGCATTTCAAGTCAATTCCGCTTTCCGTAGCTGCCTACAACGCAGGCCCTAACAATGTAGATAACTGGATTAAGTCCTATGGTGATATTAAAACCCCTTGTGATTTAGTTATCTTTGCCAATATTTATATTAGAAATCAAGAAACGAGGAACTATGTTAAAAAGGTTATGCGAAACTATTTCATATATAACAGTTTATACAATAAGAAGGAGATAGATGCAGGGTTTTATCCAACTTTTAAGAAAACAAGGTTACAGCAACAATACAATTGAAACGTATCAAAGGGCATTGAAGAGGTTTGACCTGTTCCTTAAGCTCAACGGTTTTACCGAGGGGAAATTCGATGCCAGTAAGCTCATATCGTTTTTGAAGGCTTACTATAGAAGTGCTAAGAGCCTTAAAACCGCAACTTCTGCCATAAGGGTATACCTTAGAACTAAGGGTGTTAACCTTACCAACTTTAACTTCAAGGATGATACCTTTAGGGAATTTAGGTATATAAGTGATGAGGTGTTCAATGGCTTTAAGAAGGCTATCGATGAAATTAGAAGAGAAGAATCCAGGCTTGCCATACGTTTAATGGTACTTTTAGGCTTAAACCCCAGGCAAATAGAGTCCCTAACCGGAAGTTCCTATATTGATAGTTTACCCGTTCCTATCGTTTCAGGTAAAAGATTTAAGAGATTGGTGATACATAGAGGTCTTGGCGAGAATTTGAAGTTTATCGTATCAGGGCTTAAACCCGAGGAGAGGATATTAAACATAAATGCAGATGTTCTAAAGGTGACGTTCTACAACCTCAAGAAAAAACTGAATATTAACCTTAAAGTGCTGGATTTTAGGGAGAATTACGCTTATAAGCTTCTTAAAAAGGGTCTGCCGCTTAGTATTGTTTCAGAATATTCAAATGTGAGTGTACAGAGGCTTTCGTACATTTACAGGTTTAGTTCCCTTAAGAGCGATATTGAGATTGTTGGGGAAAAGCTTAAAGACCTTTGATACAAAAAGCTTTCCTTTATCATTGAATGTGGATGCTTCGCCCATTCTGCAAAGCTCAAGTAGTGCCATAAAGTAGGTTACAGCTTCAAATTTCGATAGGCTTTTTTTGAGGATACGGGAAAAGGAGACCAAAGGTTCATCATCTAAAATTTTCCTAAGTTCCTCTATCTTGTCAGAGACCTTAAGTGTTTCCTGTTTGATTTTTATATATGTCCTTGGCTTTTTGTTATTTTCTAGCTTTTCAAAGGCTTCTCTTAGATCCTTTGCCGTATTGGCAATTATCGGCTTTTCCTGAAGGTAGAATATCAAATCCGAGGGATCATTATAGAAGGATTTGGTGCTTTCTTCCTCTAAATTCTTAATGTTTTCTGCTGCTTTCTTAGAGGAGATATACATGTCTATTATCTTAGACAATACCTCCTTTGGTTTTTGGTTATCTTCAGTACTAAATACTGCCTCGGATTTAAGCTTTGTAAGGATGGCAGCCATGAGTATAAAATCCGATGCTACAGGTATATTTAGGTTTCTCATGCTGTTTATATAATTAAGGAATTCATCGGTAATTTCTGAAATGGAAATACTGCGAATATCCACCTCCCTTTTAGTCACAAGATAAACTAAAAGGTCAATGGGGCCTTCGAATAAGTTTGTATCTACCTTAATTGTTCTGTTCATTTATCGCTGTTACTAAGTTTGCAAATTCCGTAGCTATTGTTTCAAGGATATCGTCTATCGATATAAGCCCTACCAACTTGCCTTCCCTATCAACAACTAACAACCTTCTTACCTTACTTTCTCTAAAAGCTTTCGTTAACTCTAAGAAATGAGCATCCTCTCTTATGGTTATCGGCTTTTTGGTCATTACATCCTTTACCTTTGTCATTGATGGTTTTCCGGTCCCAACCACCCTTAGAGTTATATCCCTATCTGTAATGATGCCGATAGGCTTATAACCGTCTATTATTACGAGACTGCCGACCATTTTATCATGCATCCTCTGAGCTGCCAACATTACGGTATCGTTGGGTTCTATTGTTACGACCTTTTTCTGAATCAAGTTCTTTATCAATTTTTCCTCCCTGAGAACTGTTTAGAATTTTCCTATATTTCATTACATAACTTAGTGAATCGTTATAAGGTTGTCAATGTGAAAGGGACGATGAGAATATCGGAGTTTGCAAAGAAA
>CAZXGR010000042.1:0-6284 GCA_964640245.1 uncultured bacterium
TATAATTTCATTTATGGGCATTGTAGAATTCCTACTTATATTAAGCACAATTATTCTGGGTATCTCTGTTATCCTTCCAAAGAGAAAGATACTGATACCCTCAATATTCATCCTTCTGTTAATAATGGCCTATAGAACCTATGCTGCTGGTTATCCATTAACGTTTGAGCCTTTTGATACCTATCTGCTCTTCTGCGCAACGCTTGAACTAACCCTATTTTGGTTAAACTTGAAGGGAAGGATACCGTTTTTAATTATCCTTTTAACATCCTTCCCTCTTCTATTTTTCAGTAAAACTATCCATAATGTTCCGCCAATAGTTAAAACACCCCTATTCATACTCCACGTCTCATCAAGCCTTTTAGGTTACTGTGTATTTTTAAGTCTGTCGGTCGCTGCACTTATATCGATTAAGGAAATGAACGTAAACTTCAAGCCTTTAACAAGGATAGGAATTTTCCTATTTACGTTTTCCCTATTCATAGGTGGTATATGGGCATTTTTATCATGGGGAGATATCCTCCCGTTTGATCCTAAAACCCTATTTTCTGTATTTATGTGGCTCTACTTCTCAGCAATTCTTCATGTAAACGATAAAAAATTGGAATACACAGGCTACATTGCAGGTGGATTCATCGTTATGTTTACGTTCCTTGGCGTAAACTTTCTGTTAGGTGGAAGCCATGGTTTTTAGGTTTCTTAAATCTAAAAAGCTATTTTTGGCATTGGTAATGCTGTTCCTGATGGTGTCGATATGCGACGTAATTCTTCTAAATGGCAGAACTATAGGCCAAATAGGAATGTTAAAAGCCAATCTGCCAACATGCATGAAGACAATGTTCACGATTACTACCCTTATGATATTCTTGATAGGTGTTCAAACCATCATTTGCGGATTAGACAAAAGCATAAAAGGTTTAATACATATCATTTTAGGCCTGACGCTGATTTTCTTATGTAGTCCGATTTTTATGGTTAAAAAGCAGTTTTACATGTACCCAAGAACCTATGTAAAAATTGATGATAGACTAATAGCGCTGAAAAAGTTTTCCTTTGACTACAAGAACCTCAACTACAGGGCAGATTTCATAATTGAAAACGGTAAGAGAAACGCTGAAGGTTCCGTCTCGTACAATAAGCCCATGCTTTCAAGGTTAGGAAACATTTGGATAAAGGGAATAAGCTCAAGAAACGGCCTGCCAATGGTATATGTAGAGTACATGAAATTTAGCCTTGTTCCTTACATTATTTTGGCTTTAGGTTTGGCATCAACATTGGGGCTTCTGTATCTAACCTGTTTCCCCTAAGGATAGTCTATTGCCAAAACGCAAAGTGATGAGCTTTTTAAGTTTTTCTAAGTCCTCAACATTCTCAATTGATGAGTTTGCTTCCCGATTTGAAAGTTTTAGTATGTCAAAATCCCTTGCCACATCCGCAATCCTGAAATCGCCAATGCCGGATTGCTTCGTGCCAAATATCTCGCCTGAACCTCTCAGTTTAAGGTCAGCTTCGGCTATTTTAAAACCATCATTCGTCGATTCTAATACCTTCAGCCTCTTCATGGCATCCTCACTTATGCCCTTTGGGGTAGCCAGGAAACAGTACGATTGACTTCTTCCCCTACCAACCCTTCCCCTTAGCTGATGAAGCTGGGCAAGGCCAAAGCGCTCTGGTTCCTCAATAACCATAACCGTTGCTTCTGGAACGTCTATGCCAACCTCTATAACGGTTGTTGAAACTAATACCTGATATTCCCCGTTCTTGAAGTCCTGCATGACCTTTTCCTTCTCATCTTGTTTCATCCGGCCATGGAGAAGCCCTACATTGAACCCTTTTAGCTTGGATTGCCAATAGCCATGCATCGTTGTAGCAGCTTTGAGTTCAAGCTTCTCGGACTCCTCAATTAAAGGATAGGTTATGTATATGCGGTTTCCGGATTTAAGTTCCTTCCTTAAAAACTTGACCAATGATTCCCTTTCGCTTTCATGAACTACTCTCGTTCTAACAGGTTTCCTGCCGGATGGAAGCACGTCAATTGTTGATATATCAAGGTCTCCATAGACTGTCATGGCAAGTGTCCTTGGGATTGGCGTTGCAGACATGACAAGCGTATCGGGAAACTGGCCTTTTCCCTTCAATGCTGCCCTCTGAAGTACGCCAAACCTATGCTGTTCATCAACTATGCATAGGCCAAGATTCTTGAACCTCACCTTATCCTGAATAATTGCATGGGTGCCGACAACTATATCTATCGTTCCATCAAGTATGCCCGAATATACCTTATCCCTTTCCTTCTTGGTGCTACTCCCCGTTAAAATGGCAACATTTATGCCTGTTGGGTTTAAAAGTTCCTTAAACCTTTCAAAGTGCTGCCTAGCAAGTATTTCAGTAGGTGCCATAACTGCAACTTGATGGTTAGACTTTACAGAAAGGAAGCTTGCAGCCATGGCCACTACGGTTTTGCCACTCCCAACATCGCCCTGAACCAGCCTATTCATGGGCTTTGAGCTTTTCATATCATTCACTATTTCATCAATTACCTTTTCCTGGGCTGTTGTCAATTTAAATGGAAGCATCTTCTCAAATACATCAAGCCACTCATTTTTTATATCAAAAGCTATACCGGTATTAGCCTTTAACTCCTTTTTCCTTATTGAAAGGGCAAGCTGAAATAGGAAAAGCTCATCAAATATCAGCCTTCTTTGGGCAGGCGATTTAAAGCTGTTTAGATTCCCTACGTCTTCATTGCCTGGAATGTGAACCTTCCAAAGTGCTTCGCTTAAGCCAATGAGATTGTGCTTTTTAATGATGCTCCCAGGCATATAGTCAGGAAAATGCGGTGCATAGGTTTCAACGATGTTCTTTATATTTCTTCTCAAGGTTGAACCATTTATGTTTTCGGTAAGATGGTATATTGGAACGATCGTTCCAAGCCTGTAATCCTTGTTCATGTAAGGGTCAAGAACCTCAATTTCCGGATGAACCATCGAAAAACCACCACTTGAGTACTTTACACTGCCGTATAAAAGGACATCCCTGTTAAGCTCATGGGCTTTGGAAAGCAAAGCCTTGTAAAAGGCAAAAACCTTTCTCTGGAAGAATACAACCGTGAGGCTACCAGTTTTATCATATATAACTGCCTTTAAAAGCTTTTTCTTCCTTCTAAAGGTTTCAACTTCCGCTACCTTTACGATTTTCCCCTTCACAAGTGCCTTCTCTCCGGGCTTTAAGCCTCTAATAGGCGTTAGGGATGCCCTATCCTCATAACGAAACGGAAGGTAGAAAAGTACATCGAATAATGTCTTCAATCCAAGTTTAGAAAACACTTTCAACGAAGTTTTTTTGAATTTAAAGGACTCAATTGGCCTAAGAAAAAAATCTAATGGGTAAGGTGATAGTGGCTCAAAAGCTCTATTGTTAAGGATCAACTTATTCTCATCCTTCCCTTTCTCTACTACCTTAATGGATTTGACTTCATCGTAAAGTTTACCTATCAATAGTTTTCTTTTCTCAATGGGAAAATCTGAATAGATCCTTAGAAAACTCATAAACTTTTCTATCCTCTGTGCCTCATCGCTATCCACCTTCGTCTTAAGCTCGTTTAGATACATTAATAGAACACTATTCGGGGACTTAACTCTATTGAAGTACTTGAAGTCCTCCCTTGTCATCAGATCAAGCAGTTCGTTTAGCCTTGAAATTAACCTTTCCATAACGATGTATAATTTAACTCTAAATTAAAGTGGAAGGCAAATATGAAAAGGTTTCTATGCTTTACAATTATACTTTCATCATCATGTGCTGCGGTTCAAACTAAAAGGCAGGTAAGTGTAGTAAAACCAAAGCCTAAACCTATTAAAACTGTAAAGTTGAAGGAAACACCGCTCGATTACTATGCGTCATACCTATACTATCTAAACCAAGGTAACATGGAAAAGGCTTACGAAAACATAAGAAAAGCTGCCAAGATTAGCCCAAAAAATAAGGACATTGTCTTGGAAGCTGCAAAGCTTTCACTTTCAATGAAAAGGTTGAAGGAAGCTCATCTCTTTGCAGAAAAAGTTTTAAAGCTTGATCCAAGGAACATCGAGGCCTTGAAGATACTATCTGCTGTAGCGGTGTCAAACGGCAAACTGCTAAAAGCAGAGGGATACTATAAAAGGATACTCTCACTTAAGCCTGATCCTGATACGTTCATAATGTACGGAACGCTTCTGCTTAACATGAAGAGGTACGGTGAAGCTGAGAAGAACTTTAAGGATATGATTTCACACTTCAAGAATAACCCATTTGGATATTATTTTTTAGGCATCACCTATCACGCGCGTGGAAACGATAAATTAAGTGAAGCTTACCTTAAAAAAGCTATAGCCCTTAACCCTAACTTCGAAAGCGCATATGTTGCCCTCGGTAGTATCCTTATGAAAGAAGGGAAACACAAAATATCAGAAAGGTTTTTTAATAAGGTGCTTTCAAAGGATAGAAATAACATATATGCACTTAGAGAGCTTTTAAAATTATACTTAGCGGAAGGTAAGGATGACGAAGCCGTATATACAATGAACAGGCTTCTAAAACTGGAACCATTTAACCTTAAACTTCTATCGTTCATGGCATCCAATTTAATCAGAATGAAGAGGTACAGAAGTGCGGTTCCAATAGTAAAGAGAATAACGATACTAAATCCAAGCAACCCCAACGTTTATTTTATGCTTGGCCTAATGTATGAGATGTCAGGAGAAAATGAAAAGGCCGTCAAGGCATACGAAAAATCAATTGACCTTTACCCTGAAAATCCAAGTGTAATAGATAGACTGTCATCACTTCTCTTTAGAATGGGAAAATTATCGGAATCAAAAGCTTATCTTGAAAGGCTTTGGGATTTGACACAGGATCCAAGGGCACTCATAAAACTTGCACTTATTGAGAATAAATTAGGTAATACAGAATCTGCTTACAAGTTACTCAAATCTGAGGAGAAGAACTTTCCAAAATATGCAGACCTCTACTTTTACCTTGCATACCTCTCAGATACACTGGGAAATCAAGATGAAGCTGTAAACTACCTTAAGAAATCCATATCGATAAAACCATCGGCATCAGCCTACAACTACATAGCCTACATCTATGCAAACAGGGGAACAAACCTGCAGCAAGCGGAAGGATATGCCAAAAAGGCCTTAAAACTTAAGCCTAATGAACCTGCATATCTTGATACGTATGGATGGGTTCTATTCAAGGAGGAAAAATACCAAAAAGCCTGCAGCTATCTATCAAGGGCTTTGCGCTTAAAGGATGATCCCGTCATAAACGAACACTACGGCGAATGCCTATTCAGATTGAAACGATATAAACAAGCTAAGGAATATCTCTTAAAGGCACTACAGGCATTTAAAGCTGACCCCTCAATACTCAAAGGAGAAAAGGGTATAGACAAAAGGGCATCAAGGATACTTAAAACCCTACCTTGAGGGAGCTAATTGGTTATCCGTAGTATGCCAGGTTTCGTGAACGTGAACTAACTTCCCGTTCTTATTGGTAACATCGTAGGATGATGTAGCATCTATTTCATGTTCGTTATTGCTTCCGGATAAATATCCAAGTATTCCTCCTGCAACTGCCCCATACTTTGCTGCATCCTTTGCGCTCGTTTTATAGTTCTTGTGAGTAGATGCACCTATAGCAGCACCAGCCAAACCCCCAAGCAGGGCAGAATCAGTCTTAGATAAGGGAGACTGAGAACAGGAAAATAGCATAAATGGTAAACTAAGAGTTATTATTAACCTTTTCATCGTACCTCCTTACCATTCTTTCATACTCATCCAACACCTTCCTTCTTATATGTAAATATATATCCTTATTGAGAATGTTGACAATTGGCATAAATTCGCCTGAATGAGTCTTTCTCGTTGGCATTTGAATAAAGTATCCTTTGTTTGATCGAACAACGTTTATACCCTTTATCTCCACAATACCGTTAAGCGTGACGGAAGCAATGGCTTTTACGTTTCTTCCTATCCCTGATGTATCAAATGGATATATTTTAACCTGTGTTACCTCAATACCCATAACGGGCAATCTTTCAAGTTCCTTCCTCTTCAAGCTATCGAAGTACCTCCGATTATCCTGTCATAAGCCTGATTTCCCTGTTCCCTCCACCTTTCAAGATGCTCGTTTGAGATAACCTGTATCGGAATGTGAACCGACGTTTTCCGATAAACCTCTAAACCTATATCAAGCACATCCTTCAGGCATGAGACATTATCAACTATGACAAAGACCTC
>CAZXGR010000043.1:0-6043 GCA_964640245.1 uncultured bacterium
CCTCAACCTTTCGTTCGGCATAAACTTAGAGTTTTAGTCTCAATAGCTTATAATTCCCTTACCTACTTACTGGAGAATAAACATGAAGGAACGAATATACGAGAACTTAAAATCCTTCGGCATCGCACTTGTACTTGCCCTCATCATAAGGGCGTTAATCATTCAATCATTTCACATACCATCAGGCTCAATGGAACCATCACTCATGATCGGTGATTTCATCTTGGTAGACAAGGTTACATATCACTTTAGGAAACCCGATAGAGGAGATGTGGTTGTCTTTCATTTCCCGCTCAATGAAAAGATATACTACATAAAGAGAGTCGTGGGAATTCCCGGCGATAGGATTCAGATCTTAAATGGAAAGGTTTACGTGAATGGAAAACCATGCAGGTATCAGAGTGATGGAAACTACACGTACTATGAATCAGGAAAAAGGTATACTGGAAAAACTTTCTACGAATTTTTGCCAAGGAAGGGTGGTGGCACAAAAAGGCATAAGATATTGAGAATAGGTTCAACAGATGAGACTACAAGTGTAACAATAGTTCCAAAGGGCAAGTACTTCATGATGGGCGACAACAGGGATGAAAGCTACGACAGCAGGTACTGGGGATTCGTAAATAGAAATCAGATAGTGGGCATTGCAAGGATCATATTCTTCTCATGGAATGGTCATAGGCATTTACCGCGGTTTAGCAGAATATTCAGCTTGGTAAGGTAGGTAATTTGAAGATACTAATATCGAATGATGATGGCATAAGATCCGAAGGGTTAAAAACGCTATACGAGGCCCTTTCAAGTTTTTCGGACGTTGTGGTAGTGGCACCTGATAGGGAAAGAAGCGCAGTTGGAAGAGCCTTAACAATGCATAGACCTCTTAGGTGCGAGAAAATCGCAGAAAACTGGTATGCCGTTGATGGAACGCCGACAAGCTGTGTTTACATAGGCGTTCACGCAATACTGAAGGATAAAAAACCAGATATGATTATAGGTGGAATAAACAGGGGCCCTAACTTAGGGGAGGACGTAACCTACTCTGGAACGGTTTCAATTGCCCTTGAAGGTGCAATGCTTGGCATCCCGTCAATAGCCTTTTCGATGGCAGACTTTAAAAACTTTAAATGGAAAACGGCAGGGGAATGGGCAAGAAGGATAACACAGAAACTGATCAATGAACATGCACTTGATCTGTATTGCCTCAATGTGAACATACCGAACATACCATTATCGCAGGTTAAAGGCGTAAAGGCAACGAGGCAGGGCAAGAAAACCTACTCGGAAAAGGTAGAGGAGAGAAAGGATCCCTGGGGAAGAAGCTACTACTGGATAGGTGGTGAAAAACCGAGCTGGAGGACAAATCCTGGTACAGATTATTGGGCTGTAAAGAACGGTTACGTTTCACTTACCCCTATACAGTTAGACATAACGGATTATAAAGCACTTTCAATATTAGAAACCCTTTGGTGATTGATGTTTGATCTGTCATTCTGGCAAAACTTTGCCGTAAAGTACGGGGCATGGGGTTTGGCCCTTAACAGCTTCATAGAGGCCATCTTCTTTCCAATTCCACCGGATGTGCTTCTGATTACACTTTGTATTTTAAACCCAAAATCATCCTTTCTCTACATGCTTATTGCAACTTTATTCTCAAGCCTTGGAGGCGTTGGTGGATACTATCTAGGATATATTGGTGGTAAACCATTGGCGGTTAGGTTCTTCGGATTGGAAAAGGTAAACAGGGTTCACATTCTATATCAGTCATATGAAAGCTTGGTTATACTGCTTGCCGGGTTCACGCCGATACCCTACAAGGTGTTTACCATTACATCTGGGGTACTCTTTGCAAGTCTAAAGAAGCTTATGCTCTTCTCGTTTATTGGAAGGGGAGGTCGCTTTTTCATTGAAGCATTCTTGATATACCTGTACGGTAAAAGAATAGAGGGTTTCGTTATGAAAAACCTAAACCTGATATCCATTGCTTTTGGGATAATTTTAACGATAGGATTCTTGATTTACAGAAGGTATAAAAAGGGCGTTTTACCGTGAAAAGAAGAAAATTCTTCAAGGATATTGCGGATTCGTTGAAAAGGGCATTTGGCGAGTTTACGTTTGAGGTCTCAAAACCCATTAAGACCTATGTGAGACCACCCGGAAGCGGATCGGAAGCAGATTTCCTTGCAAAATGCTCAAGGTGTTCAAAGTGTATAGAGGTATGCCCAACGGGAATTTTGGACAAGGTGAAGGAACTTAACCCAATGGTTTTGGATACACCATTTATGAACTTCGAAAACGGCTACTGCGAAAAGTGCTACAGGTGCATAGAGGTATGCCCAACAGAGGCACTTTCAAAGGAAAATCTCAAGAAGTACCGTTACGCGGTTTCATTCGATAAGTCAAAGTGTGCAGCATACAAGGGCATGTTCTGCCAGACCTGCTATTGGTCATGCCCTAATATGGATAAGGCTATAACATTAAGGGAATTAAGGTACCCCGAATTCCACGTAGACCTCTGCGATGGATGTGGAAGGTGCATCAATGCATGCCCAGCCGAGGGTAAACCCATAAAGATGAAGAGGGTAAAGGTTGAAGAAGACGATTAGTGCAACGGAGTTTATAAAAGCAATAAGGTCAAATAAGGTAATGCCTAAAAAACTCTTCATATACGGCAAGGAAAAATACCTTACAAGGCAGATTCTGAATGCCGTATCCAAAATGTTTAGCATAGAAACCTTCTACGCTGATGAAATTGATTCGCTTTATACCTTCACGGGGAGTTCTCTTTTCAATGTTAAACCCTCGATAGCGGTACTCTTAAACGTTGAAAAGCTACCGTCCATCCTAAGAGCAAAGGCTGAAAAGGAAAGGTTTTACTCATTTATATCAAAGCTTGAGGGAATTGTATTTGTTTCGTACGCCAACCTTGAAAGGAAACAGCTTAGAACAGAGATACTATCAAGAATAGCTGATATGTGCGAAAGTATAGTGGTTGCAAGACCACTAAGCGAAAGAAAGTTAACATCAATACTTGCCAAGAAGTTTAGCTCGAACGAAAGGGAGGTTAAAAGCGAAGACATTAAGTTAATTGTTTCAATGGTAGGTAATGACCTAACGGAACTGAAGTTGGAAACGGAAAAGTTACTGAGCTATCCCAACAGCATAAATAGGGAAGTAATCAACAAGCTTGTAGTTCCAAGGGCATCGATAAACGTATTCGACATCATCTTGAAGCTTCTAAGGAACGAGAAAAGAGGTTATTTAAATGCTTTAACTGATGCAATATCCATGGGTAGAAATCCACTTTCACTCATAGCACTATTTCAAACTCAGTTAAGGCAGTTGATCAGCATAAAGTTGGGCAAAAAGCTTGGATTACCACCAAACATAGTCAAGAATTACTCAAACATGATAGCTGAAATACCCGTAGAAAGGCTTTACAAATTGCTTTTCTATCTTCATGAAGCTGAATTCAATACAAAGATGGGTAAACTAACAGGTGAGAAATCCTTAATCAATCTTGCCTTTAAGGAGGTTTAATGCAAACACTACTCTACTTAATAGTTGCGCTCAGCTTGCTTATATTCTTCCACGAATTTGGGCATTTTGTCGTAGCAAGGCTATTTGGTGTAAGGGTTGAAACATTTTCAATAGGCTTTGGGCCGAAGTTTCTCAAAAAACGGATAGGCAATACTACATATGCGATAAGCCTCATCCCGCTTGGAGGATACGTAAAGATGTCCGGCGAAAACCCGGATGAACCTGCGAAAGCCCCATACGATTTCTATGCTAAACCTCCTTGGCAGAGGATACTGATCGCACTTGCAGGGCCAGCCATGAACTTACTACTTGCGGTTGTCTTCTTTGCCATAACGTTTAACATAGGAAGGTATATTCCCACTTATGAGATGGAAAAGCCCATAGTGGGATTCGTCCTTTCAGGCTCACAGATAAAGCCTGGCGATGAAATTCTCGATGTAAACGATCAGAAGATCAGGACGTGGAAGGAATTTAGAGAAGTTGTAGCTCTAAATCCAAATAAAAACCTCAACCTTGTAGTCAAAAGAGGCCAAAAATCCATTCCCGTCATGATTCACACAGGCATGGATAAAAAATTGGGGGTTGGAACAATCGGCATAGTTCCTGCGATAAAGCCAACGATATCCAACGTAGTGTCTAACTCACCGGCGGAAAAATCCGGTTTAAAGCCAAAGGATGTCATACTTTCAATAAACGGCCACGATGTATCAAGGTGGGAAGAACTTGTAAAGGACGTAAGTAAAAGTAATGGGAAACCAATAAACATGAAGGTTTTAAGAAATGGAAGAATATTAACCCTAAATGTAAAGCCATCGTTTAACAAGAAATACAACAGGTACATGATAGGCATAACACCGCTCATAAAACTCTCTTTTGTTAGATATCCATTGGTGGAAGCAATAAAAAAAGGAATTCAGGAATTCAGATCGGAAACCAAACTATTCTTTGTATTTCTATTTAAGCTGTTAACCGGTCAGGCTTCTATAAAAAGCTTAGGCGGCCCCATACTCATAGCGGAGGTTGCAAAAAAGGCGGCTGCTGCAGGCATATCCAACTTCATGTACTTTTTAGGATTCATAAGCCTTCAGCTTGGATACTTCAACCTCTTTCCACTCCCCATACTTGATGGGGGATTGATCTTCACGTTTCTAATCGAAATGATAAGGCGCAAACCACTTTCAACTACATTTAGGGAAAGGTTCCAGGAAATTGGCATAGTGCTTATCCTGGCCTTAACGGTGGTAGTTTTCTACAATGATATAATGAGATTTATGCACTAAAGGAGGTTCCATGGAAGGGAAAGGCTACATACCAGCAGGAAGAAAGGAGTATACATGGGAAAGCGATAACCCATATTACGAGAGGAGGAAATATCCAGAGCCAACTAAATGTCCTGTATGCGGTGCCATATTCTTCGATGGAAGGTGGCAGTGGCCAGATCAGATACACGAGAAGTTGCCCAAGAAGATGAGCGAAGCGCTTTGCCCTGCATGCCGAAGGAAGAGGGATAACTATCCAGGGGGATTTTTATACCTGAGTGGAAAGTTCTTGGAGGAACATAAGGATGAAATACTCAACAGGATAAAGAACGTTGCCGATGAAGTGCTTAAACAGAGACCTTTACAAAGAATAATGTGGACAAAGGAAAATGATGGAAAGATAGAAATAGCAACAACGAGCGATCACCTTGCAAGGCATCTTGGCGAAGCTGTAAACGATGCATTCAAGGGAAACTTTGAGGTTAAGTACAGCTCGGGTGATAGAATAGTTAACGTCTTTTGGCATAGAGATAAGTAAAGGGGCAAAATGCCCCTTATCCCTTGCAGAAAACTTTGCGAGAAAGCTCTCCCTTCCAAAGCAGAGATGAATCACACGGCGTAAGCCGTTGACATCAAAATACTTAGGAATTAATTTTAAGTTGTGAACGAACTTAAGCAAGCAAAAATCAGGGAAACCTTAAAAGCAACCAGAGAAAAGAGAAAGTATCAGGTAGCCCGTGTCTATCAGTTGAAACTCCAGAACCTCTCTAAATCAGATTTTGAAAGGCTTGATAGACTCTTCCTCGAATCCAAATGGCTTTACAACTACATCGTTGTAGACATTGATAATCGTCTAAACAATAGTGCTTGGAAACCGAAAGAAGTTGAAGTAAAAACTCCAAAGGGATTTGAGAAAAGAGAGGTAAAAACCCTTTCATCCCAGATGAGGCAGGGAGTAATAGATAGGGTAAAGCATTCCTTAAAAGGCTTAAAGAAAACAAAGGATAAAGGAATAGAGGTTGGAAAGCTCCGATTCAAGAGTGAAGTCAACACCATACCCTTAAAACAGTACGGGATAACCTATAAAATCAGCAGAGACAAGAACAAAGTAAAAATACAAGGCATAAAAAAGAAGTTCAGGGCTTTGGGGCTCCACCAGATACCAAAGGACGCGGAGTTGGCAAACGGGATGCTCATCAGGAAACCCTCTGGATACTACCTACACGTAACCTGTTACTTACCAAAGG
>CAZXGR010000044.1:0-5947 GCA_964640245.1 uncultured bacterium
GCAGATGCAATGAACGGCAAAAGAGATTTCAATTTATCAAGAAATAGCAAATTGAATGAATTCATCAAAGAAGCAGTTGATAAGTTTGGTGAAGATATATTTAACTTAGTTAAGTCAAAATAATTAAAGGGAGGAATCAATGGTAAAACCGAGAATTTTTGTTCAGGGTGATCCATCAACTAAAAGGGTATTTCTAACATCTGGTTTTCAAGCACCGTTTCAAGAAAAGGATTTAATAAATCAAATTGATGTTAACTCTCACTTTCAAAGTTATGCAACAGGCGGTTCAATTTTTCATTTATTTACCACAGAGGAAATGACAGTAGATGAACAGGAAAAGCTCATATTCTCAATTATTGAGAACTTTCCAGTTCAATATCTAACAAAAACACCTGTCCTAACTATATGCAATAAGTGTGGATATAAGATGGTTGGAAAGCATGATAAGTGCGAAAAGTGTGGTTCAACTGATGTTTCCGTTTGGAGCAGACCTATTGGCTACTTCAGACCAGTTCTAAGAGGAAATGTAAAGAAGGATTTTAAGGATGCAGATCACAAGTTCTGGCTTGATGGTAGGGTTGAGGACTTTGCAACGAGGAAGGATGTAACTAAAAAGGATGTTGAGGAAATAGCAGAGGAACTAAACTCTATAGGGTAGTCTCCCTCTGAACATCAAAAGTAGAAATGCACACAAGACAGAGAATATGGATGACAGTGTAAACGGAACGTTTGAGCCAAATTTGTCCCACAGAAAACCGGATATGGAAAGGGATAAAAATGAAGCTATGCCTATACATGTATTGAAAAGGCCATAGGCAGTGCCTTTGAAGTTTTCGCCGACAATATCGGATATCATTGCCCTTGATGAAACCTCAAAACCTGCCATGAAGATGCCGTATATTGCAAATGCAAACCACGAAACAACCTCACTGTTAAGGTTGAAGAGCATAAAGCTTAAAAATGCTATGAAGTGGCTTAGTGCAAGGGCATTAACTTTTCCGAAAACATCCCCGATGTATCCCATTGGAAATGTTGACAAGACATAGAATATATTGAAAATAAGATAGGAAAGCGGAAGAAACCTTAAACTCACGCCGGAGGCCTCGGTTTTCAGTATCATAAATGAGTAGTTCATGGCGAAAAGCGAGAATAACGTTTCAATTACAAGCAAGATATAGAATTCCCTTGGAAGTGAAACGGAAAAATCGATGTGTTTGGTCGATCTTTCCTCTTTTGGCTCCTTTACAAAATAGGCAAGGGTAAATACAGCCAAGGCACCAGGTATGATAGAGAGCAGGAATATCATTCTAAATGTCTTTTCGTTATCACCAAGATAGCTCAGGATAACGTAAGCTGTAAGAACACCAAGAACAGCACCGAGCGTATCCATAGTTCTATGGAAACCAAAGGACCTACCACTTTTGCTGCTTGAGGTTGAAAGGGATATCATGGCATCCCTCGGTGCAGTCCTTATGCCTTTTCCGATTCTGTCTGTAACCTTTACAAGCAAAACTTGAATCCAATTACGACAAAAGGCAAACAACGGCTTTGTAAAGTTTGAAAGCGTATAGCCGATTACAACTAAGGCTTTTTTCCTTCTAACTAAATCCGACACATAGCCGGAAAATACCTTAAGCAAACTGGCCGTGGCAGTAGCCAAACCTTCAACGATACCGATTTGAAACTTCGATGCACCAAGAAAGTTTTCAAGGAACAATGGAATGAGGGGAAGGATCATCTCGCTTGATATATCGGTAAAGAAACTCGTTAAACCTAAAAAGAAGATGTTCCGATTTACACCCTTAACTTTCAAAATTCCTCCAACCGCCTAAACTATTCCCACTTTATAGGCCTTGATAACAGCTCATTCATTGCTCTATGTGGCAGTAAACCTTCGTATATGATCTTATAAACGGCTTCCGTTATTGGCATATCTATTCTCAACTTTCTTGAAATTTTATAGGCAGCTTTAACGGTGTATATGCCTTCCACGACAGATTTACCTTCCTTCGGCATATTTCCCCTGCCAATGGTTAAGCCAAACTGCCTATTCCTTGAAAGGTCTCCTGTACATGTAAGTATAAGATCCCCCATCCCCGAAAGGCCGTAAAAGGATTCCTCGTTACCGCCAAGCCTAACGCCGAATCTCTTGATCTCTGCGAGCCCTCTCGTTATAAGTGCCGCTCTTGCGTTGTTTCCAAGACCCATGCCGTCTGATATGCCGGCAGCAATGGCTATAACATTCTTGAGCGCACCGCCGATCTCAACTCCTTTAACATCAACCGAAGCATATAGCCTCAAGGTTTTGGTAGTTAAAATCCTTGCAAGTTCAAAGACCTTATCCTCTTCACCGGCCAAGACAGCAGCAGTTGGCAAACCCAAAGCCACCTCTTTGGCAAACGTTGGACCAGAAAGAACGAGGTATCCTTCTCCTGAACCGAAGATATCAACATAAATATCTGAAAGTGTTTTTAGTTTTTTAGTGTCTATACCCTTACTGGCGCATATGAGAACCTTACCCCTAAGGTAATCCTTTATATTGGCCCAGATACCACCTGTAAACTGTGCAGGAATGACAGAGATTACTAAATCATTGATGTTTGAAAAGAATTTATCAAAGTTTGATGTAGCTTTGATGCTTTCAGGATACATTATACCCGGAAGGTGCTTGGCGTTTTCCCTATCAGTCATTATACGCTTTGCAATTTCCTCTTCCCTGCACCACTGCATTACATCAAAACCGTTCACCCCAAACAGAACCGATAAAGCACTTCCCCAACTACCGGATCCCAATATGCCGATCTTCATAATGCCTTTTTAACTGCACTTAAGGTTCTACTTAGCCTTTCCTCAATTCTCTTCTTTCCTAAGAGATCGACAAGTTTATCAAGTTCAATGCCTTTGGTTTTTCCGGTTATTCCGATTCTTATTGGCATGTAGAGTTCCTTGCCTCTTACCTTCAATTCCTTGCCAATTGACCTAAGAGCTGACTTAAAACTCTGCGAATCTAGGGCATTCATGGATTTAACTCTTTCGTAAAAGGATTCTATGACTTCTACCCGTGATGGATTGAGGAAATCCATTGCATCATCTGATATCGTTATCTCGTCCGTCATAAGCTCAGACATGTACTTAGGTGCATCGCTTAAAACCGTCATATAATCCCTTGTGACCGCGACTGCCTTTTCAAGCCAATGCCTATCAAATTTTGATGTATCTAAATTGGCTTCTTTCAGATATGGGACAATGAGATCGGTAAGCTTTGGTATAGGATACTTCCTTATATAAACCTCATTCATCCAGTTCAACTTTTTAACATCGAAAATGGCAGGCGAAGAATTAACATCCTTAAGGTCAAACCTCTCAATTAGCTCATTCATGGAAAGTATCTCCTTTCCATCCTCTGGATACCATCCCAAAAGGGAAAGGAAATTTACAAAAGCCTCCGGCAGATATCCCTTTCTCTCAAAATCAGAAACACTTGTTGAACCATGTCTCTTCGAAAGCTTTGTCTTATCAGAACCAAGTATCATTGGCAAGTGTGCAAACTCTGGAATTTGAAAGCCAAATGCTTCATAGAGAAGTATTTGCTTGGGTGTATTTGATAGGTGGTCCTCCCCCCTTATAACGTGGGAAATTTTCATAAGGGTATCATCAACTACAACAGCAAAATTGTACATCGGAATACCGTTTGACCTAACTATGACGAAGTCACCGCCAAGCTGGTTTGAATCAATAACCATCCTTCCCTTTACAAGATCATTCCATATAACGGTTTTTTCTGGAACCTTAAACCTTAAAACGGGCTTTCTACCTTCGGACAGAAATTTCTGTTTCTGTTCGTTCGTTAGACTTCTGCACTTGCCGGTGTACCTTGGCGGCTCACCTTTCCTTATCTGCTCGTTTCTCATGCTTTCAAGTTCCTCTGGCGTACAGAAACATTCGTAAGCTAAACCCTTTTCAAGAAGTAGCTTGGCATATCTCTTATATATATCAAACCTTTGGGATTGCCTGTAAGGGCCAAAATCCCCACCTACATCTGGACCTTCATCCCAATTTAGCCCCATCCACTTTAAGGCCCTAAATATCACATCTACAGCTTTCTCGTTGTGCCTCTCAATATCCGTATCCTCAATCCTAAGAATGAATTTTCCATCATTGTGCCTTGCAAACAGATAGTTGAAAAGCGCAACCCTTGCGTTACCAACATGCAAAAAACCGGTTGGACTTGGTGCAAACCTTACCCTAATCGACATGCCATCTCTCCTTGTGTTTTACCCAATATGAATGTTAAGGCCTTCGATGTTTTTCTAACCATTGGAATCATGTACGAGTAATTCATCTTTCTCGGTCCGACTATACCGACTATGCCAAGTTCACCGGTATTAGAACCATACTTCCCAACAACTATACCTAAAGGTTCAAGCGATCTAAACCTGGTTTCCGAACCTAACATAACGCTCACTTCTGACTTATTTGATAGAAAATCGCTGAATATGTCAATAAATCTTTCCTTTTGTTCTATAAGGCTTAAAATTTCCTTCAGCTTCCCGACATTCTTCCCAACCATGCTGACCATGTTGGATATTCCATGAAATCTAATCTCACTGGAACTGTCAAGCAGGCTTATGATCTGTGCATTTAGTTTAAAGTGAACATCATCCCTACAGAGGTTAAATCCACTGCTGAGCTCCTGCGAAACTTCCTTTAGGGTTTTCCCTCTGAAGTTTTCTGTAAGTTCAGTCGAAATTTGGTTAAGCTTATCTCTTGAAAGGTCCAAATCCATAATCTGGTGAAAAACATGGCCAGACGTGAAGCTTACGGCAAGTAAAACCTTTCTCGATACTATGTTGATAAGCCTAACATCTGATATAACAAGCCTTTTAAGAAAGTTTACCCCGAATCCAGTATACCCGGTTTTTCTCTCAAGCATATCTAAAACGGCCGAAAAGATATCCTCAAACCTCGAAGCCCTTGTCTTAACGTATCGTATCAGGGTGGCTACATCCTCATTATCGGTATTATCCAACGATAAAAACAGGTGATCAATATAAAACCTCAATCCTTTATCTGTTGGTAAACGACCTGCTGATGTATGCGGTTGTATTAGGTAACCCTCCTCCTCAAGGTCAGCCATGACATTCCTAACCGTTGCAGGTGAAAACGGCAACCTAAACCTCTTGCATATCGTCCTTGAGCCAACAGGTTGCCCTGTTTCTATATAGAGACTAACAATCTTTAAAAGAACATCCCTATACCTTGCACTGATAATCAACATCTACCTCTTAAGTTTAAGATTTCACATATAAATCTATGAAAAATTGGCAAGGTATTCATCCTTGTAGCCTACATACCTCAAGGCATGATTCCTTAAACCCTCTACCTCTTCATCCGTCAAGCTTCTTACAACCTTTGCAGGAAATCCCATTATGAGACTTTTGGGTGGAAAGACCTTCCTCGGCGGCACCAATGCACCCGCTGCAACTATGGAACCCTCACCTACTACTGCACCGTCAAGGACAATGGCACCAATGCCTATCAAACAGTCATCCTTAATCTCGCATCCGTGGAGCTTTACACCATGTCCAACCGTAACGTAATTTCCAACAATCGTGGGATATCTGTCCTTGGTTACATGAACAAGCGAACCGTCCTGGATGGATGTGCACTTCCCTATCCTTATGAAGTTTACATCTCCCCTCATTTGAACCCCGAACCAGATACTGCTGTCATCGCCTATCTCGATATCCCCGATAACGGTTGCATTCTCTGCAACGAATATCCTCTTGCCTATCCTCGGCTTGAGGTTCTTAAAGGCTTTTATCATAACACCTCCAAAATTTTAATTAGTTTATTCGCATCTTAGCATTTTATAAAACTCTGCAAAATTTCGTTTAATTATACATAAGTGACTTGACAAAAATCTTATGAAGGTATAATCTGTTTT
>CAZXGR010000045.1:0-5743 GCA_964640245.1 uncultured bacterium
GAGTATAGGAGGCACGATACCCTATGTGTGTCGGATACATTTACGGGTTTCATTTGATATTCCTTACATTTATCTTTTTTAGCTGTACATCTTGAGTAAAATGGACATCCTGAATGTGTAATTTCCCCGTTCATTATCCCTAAAATCTTCTTTTTCCCCATGATTACAGGAACGGATGAGATCAGAAGCCTTGTATAGGGATGCAATGGATTCTTAAACACATCGTCGTTTGTGCCTTCCTCGACCACAAACCCTCTGTACATGACCATAACTCTGTCACTTACGGTTCTTACAACGGGCAATGAATGAGATATAAAAACATAGGATGTTGAGAATTTCTCCTGAAGATCTAAAAATAGATTGATTATCTCTGATTGAACTGAGACATCGAGCGCAGATGTAGGCTCATCGGCCACTATAACCTCAGGGTCAAGGATTACAGCCCTTGCAATTGCCACCCTTTGCCTTTGACCACCTGAAAGTTGGTGAGGATACATATCTAAAACTTCATTGTTAAGCCCAACAAGTGATAAAACCCTTTTTACCTTTTCTCTTACTGTATTTTTATCAAGCGAGAAGTTTATCTTTAGGCCTTCGGAGATAATGTCAAGGATCTTCATCCTTGGATTAAGTGAACTCTGCGGGTTTTGAAAAACCGCTTGTACATTAAGTCTGTAGTCCTTGTAATTCCTAAGCTTCCGTATATCCTTTCCCTTATATAGAACAGAACCCCTTGTTGGCTTCTCAAGATCAAGTAGAATTTTAGCTAACGTTGATTTTCCACTTCCAGTTTCCCCGATAATTCCAACGGTTTCCGCCCTTTTAAGCGATAGGGAAACATCATCTAAGGCATTTAAGGAAGAAATAACCCTTCCAAGGAAATTTCTCTTTAAGGGAAAAACCTTGCTTATTTTTCTTGCTTCAAGTATCAAAATGAATGTTCCTCATCAGGAAACTTTCCTGATTTTACATCATCTATGTAGTTTTTAACGGCATTCCTGGCAGCCTTTCCAAGTTCGGCATATCTCTTTACAAACTTTGGCTTGAAATCCTCAAAGAAGCCAACCATATCGTGGAATACAAGTATTTGGCCATCGCAGGATATCCCTGCTCCTATACCTATCGTTGGAATTGAAATTTTCCTTGTAATAGCCTTTGCAAGTTCAGATGGAACCTTTTCGAGGACAACACCAAATGCCCCAGCTTCCTCAACAGCAACAGCATCGTTCATTATTCTGTCTGCCTCTGTTCCCTTCCCCCTTAATCTATATCCACCGTAGATATTGATGCTTTGGGGTTGAAGCCCTATGTGCCCCATTACGGGTATGCCGGCATTTACCAAAGCCTCTATGGTTTCTGCCTGTTCTATTCCACCTTCCAACTTTACTGCATCGCATCCGGTTTCCTTTAAGGCCCTTCCCGCATTGAGTATTGCCTGTTCTTTACCTGTTTGATAGGATAGAAATGGCATGTCAAATACAACAAGCGCATTTTTTCTTGCCCTTACAACAGCCTTAGTATGATGAACCATCTCATCCATCGTAACTGGTACGGTACTCTTATAACCTAACATAACCATTCCAAGTGAGTCCCCAACAAGTATGCCATCAATTCCAGCTTCATCCACTATCCTTGCCGTTACATAATCATAGGATGTAAGCATGGTTATCCTTTCACCTTTTTTCTTCTTATCTAAAAATGTCCTTACGGTGTTTGGCATTTTTCCTCCTAACGAAACCGTATTTAATCATACTTCTGCAAGTGCTAAAATTCAAGATGTATGTCACCAAGGTTTTATGCTTGAATATGGAGGGTGTTGGGGAATGAGCCTAAGTGAACTTCTAAAAATTGCCAAAAAGTATCTCCAGAACGCATACTGTCCGTATTCAAAGCTCCGTATCTGTGCTGTTTTAGTTGGCCAAAACGATGTTTATGCCGGTGTGAATGTTGAAAATTCATCCTTAGGCTTAACGATGTGTGCTGAAAGAATTGCCATCTTCAAGGCTATTTCCGAAGGTGAAAGGCAATTTAGTCAGATGCTTATCTATTCACCGGATATCATGCCATATCCCTGCGGTGCATGCAGACAGGTAATGTCCGAATTTTGCCAGGAGAATTTCAAGATAACGGTAAGCAACGGCAATGATTTTAAGGTATTTAAGTTGAAGAATCTTCTTCCATTTAGCTTTTCAAGCGAACTGCTCCACCCTCATGAACGGGGCTTTTAATAGGATTCAGCCTTATCTATTGGCAATTTTTAGCCATTTGTTATAATGGAATAAGAGGTGGGAATGGCATCATTTACCATGGTAGATCTGTTAAAGGAAGTTTTAGAGAGGCACGCATCCGATCTTCACATAGTGGCTGGTAGCCCTCCGAGGATACGTATCGTCGGTGATCTTGTCCCGCTTGATGAATACGGCATATTGACACCAAAGGAAACAAGAAAGCTCATATATAGCATACTAACTGATGTTCAAAAGAAGAAACTTGAGGAAAACTTAGAGCTTGATTTTTCGTTTGGAATAGAAGGTTTAGCAAGATTCCGTGGAAATGCCTACTTTCAAAGGGGAACACTCGCTGCTGCATTCAGGCTGATACCGTTCGATATCCCAGAGTTTTCAAGCTTAGCCTTACCACCTGTTATAGAAACCTTTGCGCATAAGGAATTAGGTTTAGTTTTGGTTACCGGCCCTACAGGTTCTGGTAAATCTACAACACTGGCATCGCTTATTGATATCATAAATCGAACCTATCCATATCACATAATAACGATAGAGGATCCAATAGAGTTTGTTTACGAGCACAAGAAGTCCATAGTCTCGCAGAGAGAACTTGGACCTGATACAAAGTCATTCGCAAATGCCCTAAGATCTTCCCTTAGGGAAGATCCAGATGTAATACTTGTAGGGGAAATGAGGGATCCGGAAACGATTGCAGCAGCCCTTGAAGCGGCTGAAACTGGACATGTCGTTTTCTCAACGCTCCATACAAATTCTGCCATTGAGACAATCAATCGTATTGTTGATGTTTTTCCAGCTGATAGACAATCAGAGGTAAGGACCCAACTTTCATTTACGCTTGTAGGAACGGTAGCGCAAAAACTTTTAAAAACTGCAGATGAAAAACACAGGGTTGCAGCAGCTGAGGTTTTTATACCGACACCTGCGATAAAGAATTTGATACGTGAGAATAAACTCCATCAAATATATTCCATGATGCAGACGGGACAGGCAGCAACTGGAATGGTTACGCTAAATCAATCTCTTGCAAGACTCTATTTAGAAGGCAAGATAACACTTGACGAGGCAAAGAGAACGTCACAAAATGTAGCGGAACTTGAATCACTAATTAAAACCTATTCGAGGTAAACTTGGCAATTTATAGCTACAGGGGAAAGGATGTACTTGGAAGGTTGAGAAAAGGCAACATAGAGGCTGATAATCCTGCAATTGCAAAAAATATCCTCTTGTCAAAAGGGGTAATGGTTGTAGAGAATATTAATGAAAGCAAACCTCTGTTTAACTTTAAGTTAAACTTATCCTTTTTACAAAGGGTTTCATTGAAGGATATTGTTCTATTTACAAGACAACTTCAAGCCATGATAGGCGCGGGCGTTCCATTGGTTACCGCACTTAAATCAATAGGCAATCAGATTGAGAACAAAAAGCTCAAGGAAATCATATCTGATGTAGCAACAAAGGTTGAGGAAGGCGAAAGGTTTTCTACAGCACTTTCAAGTTACAGGAATGTTTTTGGTGATCTCTACATAAGTATGGTTAGGGCAGCAGAACAATCTGGGAATCTTGACCAGACCTTAAGGAGACTTTCCCAGTATCTTGAAAAGATAGAAAAGTTGCGTGGAAAGGTTAAAAGCGCAATGGCATATCCAACCTTTGTAAGCATCATAGCTACAATTATCGTTACTGGTATACTTATATTTATCATACCAACATTTTCGAAACTTTACTCTGGTCTTGGTGGTCAACTTCCTGCACTTACACAATTAGTTATAAATATCAGCAACATGCTAAGAAATTACATAGCGTGGTTCATTCTTTTATTGGTTGCATTGTTTGTTCTTTACAAACAGGTTTCAAGGATTCGGAAGGTTAAATTTGCAATGGATGCCGTAAAGTTAAAGTTGCCCATATTCGGCAATCTCATTAAGAAAAGTGCAGTTGCAAACTTCTCTAGAACCTTATCGTCCATGCTTTCAAGTGGGATTAGTATATTAGATGCCTTGGATATATCTGCGGATACATCGGATAACCTGATTATTAAATATGCCATAAAGGATGTGAAAAAACAGGTTGAGAGAGGTGTAAACCTATCCGTTGCACTTTCAAGACATAAGGTATTTCCTCCTATGCTTATAAACATGGTTGCAATTGGTGAGGAATCCGGAGATTTGGATGGAATGCTTTCAAAGGTTGCTGATTTCTACGAGGAAGAGGTCGATAGAGCCGTTGATGCCTTAACATCCCTTATAGAACCGCTTATGATCGTTGTAATTGGTATAATTATAGGGTTTATCATAATTGCCATGTATCTGCCGATATTCAAGATGGGAGAGCTTATAAAGTAGTTCTAAGTATGCTTCTCTTCGGTAGATGAAGTTCCTTATCAAAGTATAGTTTTACAGTATAGTTTGGATTGGCTTTAATGATGGTTTTATTGTCCTTTATGATTTGTCTAATGTTAATCTCAATGGTTTTATCTGGTGTTATGATATCAGCAGATATATCAGCCCCAAACGGGTTTTTGACCTGCCACAGGTTATTCCCAAGGTAAACAGCCAAGAATTTAGATTTTCTTATATATGAACTTGATTGATAGTGTTGTAAATTTTCCTTACCAACGAGAAAGCCCGTTGTGTATGGTCTATGGCTTACATTCTCAAGCTCAGATAGGAATTTAGGCATTTTCTCCCTGAAGTTTCCGGTCTTAATGGCCTCAACAGCCCTTCTATAAATGGATGTCGTTAAGGCAGTATAATAAACGCTTTTTATCCTTCCCTCTATCTTTATTGCATTAACATAAGGTAAGAGCTTATCAAGCACAGGTAAAGCACATAAATCCCTTGAATTCAGTATATAACTGCCGTTTTTATCCTCAATTATCTCAAATTGCTGGCCTTTCCTCTTTTCCTCTGTTAAGGAATACCTCCATCTACAGCACTGTGCACATGCACCCTTGTTTGAATCTCTATAGGTTAAGTAATTGGAAAGTAAACATCTACCGGAGTAAGCCATGCACATTGCACCATGGACAAAAACCTCAAGCTCCACATCAGGCACTTTTTCCCTTATAGTTCTTATCTCATCAATTGAAAGTTCCCTCGCAAGGATAATTCTCTTCACTCCCATATTCCTCAAAAGTGAAACGGCCCTATAGTTGGTGATGTTTGCCTGGGTGCTTATGTGGATGGGAATATCCGGGGATAATTCCTTAATGGTGGATAAAATGCCTAAATCTGAAACGATAAAGCCATCGATATTAAGTTTGGAAACATCCTTTATAAACTTTTCAATACCTGCAAAATCGTAGTTTCTTGCGAAGATGTTTAGGGTAACGTAAACCTTTTTATCCTTTGACTTAGCGTAATCAATCCCTTGTTTCATTTCGTCGATGGTAAAATTTTCACTTCCTGCCCTAAGGTTAAAGGTCTTACCACCAAGGTAAACGGCATCAGCACCATAATCAACAGCAAACTTAAGCTTTTCAAGATTTCCAGCACCTG
>CAZXGR010000046.1:0-4850 GCA_964640245.1 uncultured bacterium
ACTTTGTGATAAAATTAAGGGAAAATAAACTAAATTAATAGGAGGAAAGTATGAAAAAGGTTATATTATGTGCAACCATGCTTCTTATCGCAAGTCCTTCGTGGGCACAGGATGCTTCCGTTGATGAGGATATAGCCATCCTTAAGCAGAAGGTTCAACAGTTGGAAAAACTTCAGTCAGAGGTTAAGGAACTAAAGCAAGAAATAGGTACCAAAAGGGCAGCAAGCATTTCAACTCAAAACAAAGATACACAGGTTAAGGTTTCAGGCGGCGTAAGCTCTGGCTTCTTCTTTGCGAATAACCCAGGTGAAGATGCAAGCAGCAATAGGGAAAGCAAGTTCATACTGACAAACGCACTAATTGATCTTTCAATATCACCGAAGGATTATCCATTTTCCTTTGACTTAGGACTTGGAGGGCCATCTGCAGCACCGGCTCTTGGGGCTAATGTAAAGGACAGTGATGCTACTCCGGGTCTTGATATCGAGTATGCCGATCTTTCGTTGAATCCAGTCCCGAACCTCACACTTGAGGCTGGCTTGCTCTGCCCAAACGCTGGTTATGAGGATACCTACTCATTTAACAACAAGAACATTACGGTTGGTTTGATAGCTTCGCAGCAGCCATACAATGCCTACGGTGCAAGAGCTACATACTCGATAAACGGATTCGATGTATATGCAGGCTACTATAGGGATAGGCTGGATGACGAAGAATATGTTGTTGATGGCTACAGCAATGCCAATCACAGCTATGAATTTGGTATCAGTGGAAAGGTTGCAGGTTTCGATGGAACGGCTTACCTCTACAATGTCAATAGGATAAAATCCTTGGCAGGCCTTACGTTTGAAAGGGATCTTGGCAACGTTTATGTAGCCTTTGATGGGGATTACTGGCAGTGGACGGATGATGCTAAGAAATTCCAAGGTTATAAGGATAAATCAGCTTATGGTCTTTCGCTTTACGTTTCACCAAAGTTGAACAAGAACATAGAGATACCAGTAAGGTTGGAATACGCAGATCAGCGTAAGAGCCACATGTACATAGACAGCAATGAGGACAACATCTACGCCGTTACTGTTACACCAACCTATCATCTGACGGATGCCATCTATCTAAGGGGTGAAGGTGCCTACATTCACGCCAAGGATAGCTTTGTGGATAATGACGGAAGTTTAAAGGATGGCAAGTACTACTTAGGTGCCGAAGTGGGCTATGCATTTTAATTTTAACCCTCCTTATGAGTTAGTGAGGCCCTTTCATCGGGGCCTCCCCTTTTCATATCGTATAATTTCCCTATGAATTTAAGATTGCTTCTCATTGAAAAGGCAAATGGTAAAACCTTTACGATAGATGATATTAAACCAGTTAATGTAGATAAGGTTAAGGATATATGGCATAAGGGTTTACCAGAAGAAGAAAATGTTAAAGGCCTTGTGGCTGTTGATGGAAGTAGAAATAAGAAGGCATTCATCGGCTATGTTCTGTATGCAACTGCAGCAGTTAGCGCAAGCTTTGTAGATGGGAAGGAGGAAAACCTCTACTATTCCGGCGATGTTGATCTCTTAAAGCCTGACGAATACTCCGATACAAGGCTTAGAATGCTCATGGGTATATTAGAGGCAAAACGTGCGCTTAGATCCTTAAGGGATTTGAACCCAGATGTCCTTCTCCTTGACGGTTCTATCATCGGAAACATCATAAGGCCGTTTCCATATCCGATAGACGAGACTTTAGCACGAGGTGTAGAAAGGATCTTTGATGAACTTAAAGCTGAATTTTCGCTTGACCGCGTAAACGCAAAGGATTTTTACGATGAAATGACTAAGGAATTTGGCCGAAAGGACTTAGCGCTTGCCGCTGCTTATCTTGAATACCTTGAGTACCTCTATATACATTGGCTTCTATTGGATGAGTCAGACGGAAGGCTGATAGCCCTTGCAAAAACCTCACAAACAAGGGTTTACGGTTTTAACTGTGTAGTTTCTGATATGTCTGTATTCTATCTATCAAATATTCCTGAGGGTTACAGTAAACCCGTTGATGAATCCATTGAAGGCAAGAAGTTCGGATTTCCAAGTAGCTTTGAAGCTGAATTCAAGGATAGATCCATGAAGGTTTGCTTCGTTAGGTTTTCGGATTCATCAAACGTATATAAGGTTGAAACTTCCATGGATATGGAAGGAGCCTTGGGTGTTTTGAAATCTTCCTGTGTTTTGAATTATCCCTATCCCCTGAAATTAGTTCACGAAAACGTCAAGATCGACAATAAGCTGATGCAGTCGATTGTGGATACCACGCACATAAAGGGTTTTACCGGGAGGGAAGACCTTGGCAGCTAATCCATTCGTTGGCAAAATGGCTGAAAAGTATGATAGGTTTTTTGAAACTCAATTTGGAAGAAACGTATTTGAACTTGAGGAAAATCTGCTTTTGAAGGTTTTAGATAAACAGGATTCTATACTTGAAATTGGCTGCGGCACCGGTATCTGGATGGATGCCTTAAGAAAAAAAGGATTCAATATCTACGGCGTTGACCTATCGAAGGACATGATTTCATATGCAGTCAAGAAGGGGCTTAGAAGGATCGTTGTTTCAGATGCCGATATGCTTCCCTTTTCGGATGATACCTTCGATACATCCTTGTTCATCACTAGCCTCGAATTTATGGATGCAAAGCTTAAGGCAATCCTTGAGGCAGCTCGCGTTTCAAGGAAGGGTATCGTTGTTGGGTTCTTGAATAGGTACTCGTTACTTTCTGCTTATAGAAAGGTCAAGTCCGTATTCAGGGAATCATCCTACAGGTCAACGGATTTTCTGACACTTAATGAGCTTAAGGAATTGGTAAGGACGGCAAATAAGATGCTGAAAGGGAAAAAAATAAGGCATTTTGAAAGTTATGGGACCCTGAAATTCTGCATCGATGGTTTTTTGAAACCCTCAATCGAAAGAAGTCTTGGAAGTTCCCATATCTGCTCTGGATTTACAGTTGCAAAGTTCTATATTTTAGAGGCATGATAGGCGAGATAAACATTGAGGATGCAGTCAAAAAGGGTTATCAGTTCATAGATGTGAGGACAAAGGATGAATTCGATGAATTTCATATCCCTGGTGCATTTAACGTTCCGCTTTTCTCGTTGGAGGAGAAGAAGGAAATATCAAAGATTTACTACGAGAACAGAAAACTTTCAAAGCTAAAGGCACTTCAAATCCTTGGTCCAAAACTCTATGATATTGTAAATCAGATAGGAAAGATAAAGGAATCTGAGGGAAGCGTTGCCATTTACTGTTGGCGTGGTGGTATGAGAAGCCTTGCAGTTGCCGTTGTATGTCAGTTATCCGGAATTTCAGTTCCAAGGCTTACTGGAGGCTATAGGGCCTTTAGGAATTACTCACTTAAAAGGATATCCGGGATATCAAGGAGCTTGAACCTCTTAACGGTTTATGGCCCAACCTGTAGCGGAAAAACTATTCTTCTAAGGCATTTGAGAGCAAGGTATCCGGTTATTGACCTTGAAGGGCTTGCAGCACATAGAGGTTCAGCATTTGGGGGTATAGGATTAAAGCAGCCATCACAGAAGATGTTCGATGCCCTTCTATGGCATGAGCTTGAAAACTTAAAGGGCAATTTTGCCGTGGTTGAGGGTGAGAGCAGAAGAATCGGCAACATCTTTATACCCGAAGGTTTCTGGTCAGCTATGCAGTCATCAAAAAAGGTTTACGTTGAAATTCCGCTTGATGAGAGGCTGAAGCTTGCACTTGATGAGTACAATGTAGAAAAATACCCATTAAGTGAATTTTTAGATTCTTTGAGGCGAATAGAGAATGTTTTGGGTAACGAAGGCTATAGGCATGTAAAGAACCTAATTGAAACGGGTAAAATAGCTGAAGCCGCAAGGTTCCTGATGTTGAATTACTATGATAAACTATACAACAAGGCACGGTTCAAGTACGATTACACCATAAAAGCAAAGAACGTTGATGATTTAATCGATAAGTTCGAAGCATTACTAAGTCATCGGTTAAACTTGGTGAAGAGTTCAAAAAGTTCATCTTGACTCAGTTCCTCAGCCCTCTTACCGCTGAATTCAGGAATCCTAATGTTTAGGTTGTTCTCTATGGTTTTTCTCCTATGGGCATAGATACGTTTTAGAAAATCCTTTAAGCCTTCGAAATCTTCCTCACATAATTTAAAATCCTTTGGCTTCAGCTCTATTACCGTTGACATTACCTTTGGGCGTGGGAAGAAGCAATTTGGAGAGACGTTGAATAGCTTTTTAACCCTGAAGAAGAACGAGAGAAACGATGGAAAGTAGCCCTTTTGGCTTATCAGCCTTTCCGCTACCTCCTTTTGAATCATGAATACGCCTATCCTCACACTTTTTCTGTGGGTTAGGATGTTCTCAAGTATTGCCGTTGACATGTTATAAGGCAGGTTTCCGGTTATCTTTAGGTCTTTGCCGATTGATGAGATATTGAACCTTGATGCATCTGCATTTATCAACCTGATTCCGTTGAACCTTTCCTTGAGAATATTCACCATGTTCCTGTCTATTTCTATCACCGTAAGTGTTTTTGGCTTTTTATTAAGAATCTCCTCCGTTAATGCACCTGTTCCACCGCCAATCTCAACGATACTGTCACTATGTCCTATTTGTAGTGCTGCCACTATCTTCCACGCTATGTTCTTATCCTTAAGTACATGTTGCCCTAGCGACTTCCTTAATTTCAACTTCAACTCCTCATGTTCTATAATTCAGTGTGAGTTTATCAAAAGAGGTTTTAATTGTTTAGAGTAATTTTGGGTTTACTTCTAATGTTTTCTACTGCCATGGCTTTTCCTGCAAAGG
>CAZXGR010000047.1:0-4644 GCA_964640245.1 uncultured bacterium
TGTCTTCCCCTTGGGCATCCATTGAAGGGCTTGCCGGAGTTATAACAATCACCAGGACACATGGATATCTCCTTCGGGTATCTCATTGGTCCGCTACCACCAAAGTGGTCAACATCAATCGGCATATCAGTTATCCTTCTAAACCTCTTAGCAAGTTCAAGTGGCGTCATACCTTCCCTTTCGGCAAGATCGGCAACAACATAGGCACACATATGCGTAGGCATCCCCAATCTATCAACGAGCCTGAAACTCCCTTCTATGTTTAGCATATCCTGCCTTAAGCTTACGACATCAGCTAAAACCTCTACAAGATCACAGCCAAATGGAAACTGCTTGAAGGTGGTGCCAAGTATTTGAAGCTCATCGTTTGAGAGCTTTTTAATTTCAGGTAAAAGCTCGTCTATATGCTTTTTGGCGTTTAAGAACAGCTCATACTTTGCCTCAAGATCTCCCTCCATGCTTTTTCTCAGCAATTCATTCATCTTCTACCTCTTTTAATGCTTCTTCTGCCATTCTATTGGCAATCCTATCCAAAATCGAAGGTACAATAGGCATTCTATCCTTTATAAGAAAACCTGTACCGACAAACGTTATGCAATCAGGTGGCGAGAGTTCCTTAAGAAAAACAGCTGGACCCCTTTCAACATCTGATAATCTCTCATAAACTAGGATATTTTCGCTTCCATATCCAAAAACGCCGTTGGTCGTTATGAGTCTTGCTCCTATTTCATCGGCTATCCTTGAAAGCTTCAACATCAAGGGTATCGTATCCCCTCCGGCTATCGTTGAAACTATGATATCCGCATCCAAAAAGTACCTATCATCACCGCTAAAGTTCTCCTTAATGGCCTCAATTCTTCTCGATTCAGAGGTATTGAACCTCCTCGAAAGGAACTCGGCCTTGTTTTCCCCCACCTCGGCACCAAGCAGCATGTGGTAGTAGTCATTTGATTCTATTCTTGCACCATCCATAACCCTTATAACCCTGAATCCGCCCCTATGCGTAAGCAGGAGGTTCATAAAGACCCTTACGCCAAGCCTCCCAGCGCCAACTAAAACGACCTTTCCCTTAGGAACAAAGCGTTTTTCCAACGTTTCAACATCATCCATTCAGCACCTCAACGAAGCTTGGGAGCTTTTTTTCATCCATGAGGTTCTTTACAACACTTACAGCCCTCGTAACGGCAGATGCCTGCCTTATTAAAACATCATTCTCGCTTGCCTTTAGAAGATTCAAGCTTACACCTGATTTAAAAAGAAAAACCTTACCTCTAAACCTAATAGCTACATATCCCCCACCGATTCCTGCACTGGATGAAAGAGCCATGTCAACACCTAATTTTTCAAGAACTGCCCTTGAAACCCTCAAAACAACCTCCCTATCACCATCCTCATCGTAAACCTTGATGCCTTCAAACAGATACTTTGGTGAAGGTAGCTTAACGGACAAAAGCTTTGCAACGCTTTCAACGGATGGCAAAAAACATGAAGCAGCTACCCTTAGCTTTAACCTTTGAATAGAGTAGGGGGCGGATAAGAGATGAAGTTGCCTTGCAACTTCACAATGCGT
This sequence comes from uncultured bacterium, assembly GCA_964640245.1. Taxonomy (GTDB): domain Bacteria; phylum Aquificota; class Aquificia; order Desulfurobacteriales; family Desulfurobacteriaceae; genus CAZXGR01. The sequence continues at coordinate 1,571 of CAZXGR010000047.1, forward strand.
GAAACACTCAGCTGATGCAAATGTTATCATATGGTGCCCTTGAATCAATGAATTTAGCTTCAACATGTCTATTAAGCCTTCTCACAAATTCCTTTATACCAGGCAACTCGGTATAGTAGTGGCCTGCATCTATAAAGCTTATACTTTTAGCTTCAAGTGAAAGGGCAAAGTGATGTGTAAGATCTCCCGATACGAAAAGCTCAATCCCATGCCCTATCAGATCGTCCATTATGTCCCAGTAGTTTAGACCACAGCCACTGAAGACCGCAATGTTTTTAAATCTTTCCTGAAAACGGCCAAACCTCAAATCCTTAACACCAAGAGAATTACTAATTTTAAACAGGGCATCATTGAAGGAAATATCACAATGTCCAAAGACGCCGAGACCCTTTTTATTTAAAGGTTTAACCTCTGCTAAACCCAAGACTCTTGAAAGCTGGTAGTTCGTTCCCCAATCTATCCTATCAAGCGGTGTATGCATAACGAACACCGGAAGATCAACATTAATGTAGGGCTTATGGTGGGAAACAACGGCATCATAACCATCCATATTAAGGTTCTTCCTCAGGTCAACCAAAACGGCAACTCTCCTAACTATTTTCGGCCTTTCTTCGTTAAACCACCCGTAGAAATCACCCTCTAACTTCAAGCTTTCAGGAACCATTTTCCTCAGAACTTCCTCAAAATCCCTGTACGTCAACATTTATAGCCTCTATCCTCGACTTAACAGCCCTATCTATATCTAACTGGTTTAAACTATCCTTCATTGCGGACACCGTTACAGCGGGAAATGAAATGGCATCCATAAACGCCGCCTTAGATTTTACATTAAACAAAAGGGATTCGAATGGTAGAAGATTTGGAACAGCATAGAAAACACCACTCAAATTTTCAAGGTCATCGCATGCCCTTCTAATTGTGGCAACTGATAGCGTCATCGTTCCGGATGTCTTAGCACCATTTGCATAGAAGGATACGCAATTATCAGGTAGTTTACTTTCTGAAAGTGGCTTTTCAACTATTAGCCTTTTAAAGTTAATGTTCTTATACTGCCTAAAACCGCCGTAACCTGAAAGGTCTATAACGGTATCAAAGTTCTTACCATAGATACTGTTTAAAACCTTATTTTTACAGAAGCTTAAAACGGTTTTTTCCTTATCAAAACAGTATACATCCTCAAAGAAATTCCTGAGTTTATCCAGGAAGAACAAACCATCAAGATAAAGACCAATTAAAAGGCAGGTCTTACCGATAAGGGAACCTTTTATCGCATCAAACTTCCTATAGGATATGGCTTTTGCCACATCCAAAAAGGTCAAAGATGAGTAAATGGTTTCGGTTTTCTCGGTTATTCCGCTGTAGTTTGAGATTAAACCTAATCTCCTTAAGATCTTGAAGATGTCCAAAAACGTGGCAAGCTCAATGGAGAAACCCGTAATATGGTGCGGTGGAGATGTAACAGCTGAAAGTAGTCTTCCTTCCCTATCAACCATAACCGTCAGGCTTCCAGAACCAGCTATACCTAACCTACCGCGTGCCAGGAAAACATTGGCATCCGAAAAATTCCTTCCAGATAGTGCTTTAAAAAGGGCAGGCATAGGCGTAAGGTCAAAGCAGTTAGTCGGCACCTTAACCTGAATGGACTCCAATCCAAAAAGTGAAAGAGCATTTTTGGCAATGTTGAACTTAGCATTATTAGATGTTACGATGCCTATATTCCCACTTCTCAGGAATCTCTGAATGGATTCTGTTTCCTCTATTCTATCGCCCTTCCTTGAACCCTCAATGGATTCGAGAAGTGCCCTTTGATGCAGGTTTTCCAACATCCGTTTCAAATCCACTTCCCCTTAAAAGGGATAGAACATCGCTTAATAAACCAACTTGGGGACTGCCAACACCCACAACCTTAAGTGGATAGTTTTCTGGAATAACCGTTGCAATGTTGTTGGCCCCATGCTCAACGGCAGGAATTATTCCATTAAGCCCAATGGTCGGATATGGAACAGTTATCCTCTTAATAAACGGTAATCCCTTGATCACATCGATGATATGCAGTTGATAATCAAGTGGACATGGTGGATGATCCTCCATTGGTGTATCCCTATAAGGCCTAAAACCCATGATTGGAACTTCAAATGGCTTTATATCCCTTAAAACCTCAATGTGCTTCTCGATATTACCTTCCGTTTCACCTATACCGGCAAGAATACCACTTGACAGCTCTATATCCTCTTCCTTCACCATGTAGCAGACAGACAATCGCTTACTCAAGCTATCAGCTGGCTTAAGCTGTCTGAAGAGTGATTCGTTTACCGTTTCAAGGTTACAGCATATCGTATCAACACCAAGTTCCTTCAGGATCCTTATCCTTTTCCTGTTTAAATCACCACCAATGTTCACTAAAACCTTTAAATCCGTATTCTTCTTAACTATCTCCAAGGCCTTGGCTATCCTTTCGAAGTTCCCGTAACCTGCCGAGAGGCTAACCCTATTTATGCCCGATAAAGCTATGGATTTCGCGGCAAGCTTAACTTCATTCTCAGTTTTCTCATTCACAGAGAAATAACCATCCTTAGATGTCCCGGCTGCAAAGCCACAGTAGGCACACTTAGGATTCAGTGAACATGCGTTACTTACGTGAATGGTGGATGTAATTCCTACCATTACATTCCAAGTATAGAGGTTATCTTGTTAACGGCATCTTCCACCTCTATGTTTAGAAGTCCTATGTTTGCATCCTGCTTAACAACGCACACCAAAACGGCCCTATGCCCGGCTTTCCTTGCCATTATGTTTTCGTTTGCACACCTTACAAGTGTATCCATAGGCACACCGGCATCCACAAGCTTCGATAGTCTCTCTGATGTTCCTACAACGGCCGCTGCCATGGCTGCAAGCTTCTGCGGATCAAGGTTCGACTTCGATATCTTTGAAACGACGACCTGCCCATCAGGTGTTGCTATAAGTGCACCAAGCAAATCCCCACCAAGAGCATCGTAAAGCTCGGAAAGCGCATCCTCCAACAGCTCCTTCTTCGTAGCCATAGAAACCTCCCAATTTATTTCCTCTTTTCG
>CAZXGR010000048.1:0-4410 GCA_964640245.1 uncultured bacterium
GCAAAGACCGTTACAATAAAATCAAAGTAGCCTTGAAGCCCGTATTCGATTATTACTGCCCCCTCTACGAATGCCGTCTCATTTGAATTCTTAATTTTAAGTATCTCTTCAATTATCCTTGGTTTTAGGATGTTCTCTAAGACCCTAAGCCTTTTTGGATTATTGAAGACAATTTCTGATAGCTTTTTTGTATCCGTTGTTCCAAAGGTTCTATTAACTGCTATTGAGGTTTCCCTGCTTTTCAATATTCTCTTTGATATCACATCCAAATCAAAGCTTTTGGCGTTTAGTGATCTCAGAAGTTTCATGAATGTTGACTTTCCAGAGCCTATGTTTCCGGTTACACCTATTAGCATACACTGCTCTTCTTCTTCATAAAGCTTTCAAACAATGGCATCACCGCTATTACCGATGGTACCGCTATGATTATACCCAGTACTCCACCGTAAACACCGCCTAAGAATATGGCAAGCAATGTTATCAATGGATTGATACCCGTTGTTCTTCTCATCACCATGGGATATAAGAGGTTTTCTATGATGAGTTCACTAAAAAATACCACTAAAACCCCAATTACATGTGCCCAATCCCCATTATCAAAGGTTGCCAACAGCAATGATGGAACGATGCTTGAGTAGAAGCCAAGATAAGGGATCATGTTGAGTATGCCAGCTATTAAACCTATTAAAAGGCTGTACCTAATTCCAACTATGTAAAGCCCAATGGCTATGTAAATGCCGACGATCAATGCTATGAGCATCTGCCCTAAGAGATAGCTTGAAAGTGCATCATGCATATCATCTAAGAGGTTGCTTACATCTGATTGAAATTCCCTTGGCGCAAGATTGACATATATCTTCTTAATTTTACCTGCATCCATCAGGAAGTAGTAGATAATTATCGGGACCGTTACCATATTTACGATTACGCCGATTGCAGATGAGATTCCGGAAAATAAATGGTTTACTACGTATGTAATTCTCGAGGTTATGTCCCCAATAGGTATGGTTGATAGTTTATCATACATGCTTTTGATGAAAAGTTCAATTGATTTGGTATCTAAATGAACTGATGTAAGGTAGTGTTTACCAAGAAATCCAAATATCACCGCATCGATTTTCTTTAAAATCAGAGGTAGGTGGATTATAAAGTCCTGAATTTGATTGATTATTATCGGCAGTATGATGAATACAAGTATTATCACAAGTATTAAAAATAAAACAGTGGTCAAAATTGCAGATATCCTTTTTCTGCCTTTGCTTATCCTCAAGAAAAGCTTGAATATAGGATATGATATATAGCTGATAGCTGATCCGATGAAAAAGGGCATTAGCGCGGTTTTAAATACGAATAAAGTTACTATAAGGGTCAAAAAACTTAGGAGTATAAACCCTTCAGGAAAGTACCTTTTTAGCATTCCCCATCCCCCTATAGGCATATGTAAAGCCGGATATGATAGTCAATGCCGCAGTTGCTGTACAGGTTAACTCGAAGCTGGTTATCCCTATATCTATTCCATTTACGATGAGTAGTGCCTCTATAATCGTAGCAAATTGGAGAAATGCTGTGATCTTTCCAACATATGTAGGTTTTACATCCTTTGATTTTCCCTGCATGATTAAGGCTAAACTTCCGGAAAGTATCAATGCATCCCTTATTACAACTACTATAAACAACCATATTGGGATTACTTTGGATAACGACAGAAGAATAAACCCGGAATCTATAAGAAACTTATCGCACAAAGGGTCAAACATTTTACCAATTTCAGTTACCTCTTTTCTTCTCCTTGCAACGAATCCATCAATGCCATCCGTCAATGAACCAATAAGAAAGACTATTAAGGCAACAGCAAACCTTTCCCTGATAAATGATAGGATAAACACTATAGATAGAACTAACCTTAAAAATGTTATCATATTTGCGGTTGTCATTACCTTATCGGAGCCTTTATGAATAATAAGTTTTTGAATGATATGATTTTATCCTTTTTGAACGAGGATTTGGGCTATTTAGGTGATATATCGTCTGCTGCTCTACCTGATAATCTAAGCAATAGGGCGGTTTTAATTGCTAACGAGAATTTTATCCTTTGCGGTTCCCCTTTTGTCAATAGGCTCTTTAAACTATACGACAAAGCCTCCACTCTAAAGTGGAACTTTCAGGATGGTGATAGGGTAAAGGCAAGGGACATTGTATGTGAAATTGATGCAAGAACGAAGACGATACTTGCCTGCGAGAGGTTATCATTGAACCTCCTTCAATCACTTTCAGGTATTGCCACAAATACAAAAATGTACGTAAAGGTATTGGACGGTAGTAATACAAAAGTCCTCGATACGAGAAAGACAACACCTGGGTTCAGGTTGCTTGAAAAGTATGCCACAAGGGTTGGTGGTGCATTTAACCATAGAATGGGACTTTACGATGCCGCTATGATAAAGGATAATCATATAAAGGCTTATGGTTCAATTATCAAGGCTGTAAAAACCGTAAAGCAGTATCTTCCTGTAACTACCAAGATAGAGGTTGAAGTTGAAGATATGGAAGAGTTAAACGAAGTTTTATCCATACCTGATAATGTGGATATAGTTATGCTTGATAACTTTAGTGAGGATGATCTGGCAGAGGCTATATCTGCTATAAGACAAAAAGCTACCCATGTAAAAATAGAGGTATCCGGGAATGTAGATATCCAAAAGCTCGAGAGATTAAGAAATTTTGATATCGATTTTATATCGACAAGTAAGCTTATCACTGCTTCGAAGTGGGTTGATATTAGTTTGGAGATTTTATGATCCTTCATCCACTGAATGTTCTTGACGGCCTTATAATCGTTGTGATGGGATGGAACATACTAAGGGGGTTTAACAAAGGCTTCGTAGAAGAATTGGTATCGGTAATTGGCATTATAGTAAGCCTTGGGTTTTCCTTTAGACTTGCAAAGCCCCTTTTATCTGTGTTTAGGATGCAAAGGGATTCCATAAGCCTAGTTGTATCTGGATTTATTATTTTCCTGCTTAGCTTCATCTTCTTTAAGTATATTGCCTTTTCCTTAAATTCAAGGTTAAAGGATGGATTTTTAGGGTTTTTAAATAACTTCTTAGGATTTCTATTCGGAGTGGTACGGGGTTGGATTATCGCATCCTTCTTTGTTTTCCTAATAGCCGTTATTGCACCTAAAAGCTACCTGATAACCAAGAGCTACCTTGGGGGATTTAGCATTCCGCTATTAGATTGGTCAATGAACTTCATGCCAGAAAAGGATAGAGAAAAGATCCTTCCAAGGTGGAAAACAGCTAAGGTTCACCTCGAAAGGAACAAGATGTCATGGTTCAAATCCCGATAGATGCCATGTACTTCATAAGGTCCCCTAACCTAACCGAGTAACCCCATTCATTATCATACCATGCAATTACCTTTACCAAGTTTCCACCGATAACATCGGTTAGCTTCGAATCAACTATCGCCGAATATGGATTTTCACGGTAGTCGATAGATACGAGTTCCTCCTCGGTATACGCTAAGATGCCCTTAAGCTCGTTCTCCGAGGCCTTTTTAAGAGCCTTGTTAACCTCTTCACTACTTGTGTTTTGTGACACAAGGCATACAAAGTCTATAAGTGAAACATCCGGGGTTGGAACCCTTATGGATATACCGTTAAACTTGCCCTTCAATTCTGGTATTACCAACCCCAAGGCTTTTGTAGCCCCAGTAGTCGTAGGTATTATGGAAACAGCTGCTGCCCTTGCTCTTCTTAGATCCTTATGCTGTGCATCCAGGAGTTTTTGATCTGAGGTATAGGAATGTGTAGTGGAGAGAAATCCCTTTTCTACACCAAAGTTTTCCATGAGAACCTTTGCTACCGGAGCGAGGCAATTTGTCGTACATGATGCATTGGATACCAAGAAGTGCTTCTTAGGATCGTATAGCTTGTTGTTTACGCCCATAACGATGGTTACATCTGGGTCATTTGCTGGAGCGGATATGATTACCCTTTTAGCACCTGCCTTTAGATGCTTTGATGCACTTTCCCTATCCCTAAACCTACCCGTTGATTCAAGAACCATATCAACATCGAGGCTGCCCCACGGAATGTTTTCCGGGTTTCTTTCCGAGAACACCCTTATCCTTTTCCCATTTACTATAATGTGGTTTTCATCGTATCCAACCTCAGCGTTTAGCCTTCCGTGAACTGAATCGTACTTCAAAAGATGAGACAATACCCTCGTACTTGAAAGGTCATTTATACCAACGATTTCTATCTCTTCATCATTTATTCTCGATCTATGGAAGCTCCTTCCGATTCTACCATACCCGTTGATGCCAACCCTTATGCTCATCATTCCTCCTTAATCTTTAATTTCAAACACGGATAGTTTACCTTAGAATTGACTTATTTTCAATATG
>CAZXGR010000049.1:0-4238 GCA_964640245.1 uncultured bacterium
GGCAGATAACGTTTGGCAGGTATCTGAAGGTGATTTGGGTGAGGGCTAAAAGCCCAACCAGATACCTACTTGTTATCTGCATGTGCATACTCTATTTTTTCCTTAGATGTTTTAATATTTGAAGCGTCCTGAAAAACGGATTTCCAACATCGTTGGTTAATTCTTTTGCTTTTTCTATTAATTCATCTATGCATTCAGCGTATTTTTTATTAATGATTAACTCCAATCCATCAATCTTTTCGAGTTCATTAGTGACATAACCTTTAGGAACAACCGGAGACCAAAACATAAAACGTTGCTTAGGAAAATATGAAATATACCTATTAGCATATGCTTTCTGCCTCTCATATTTCGCTTTTATCCTTTCGACTGTGGTTTTGTTATCTTTATACAAAACTCCCCTTATGTGGGTAGTAGCCTCGCAAAGATAAATGATTTTATTCTTGAAATCCAAACCTACAACATCTAATTCATTTAATCCTTCAAGTCCGCCGCCCGGAGGTCTGACATTATAATCAACAAAATCACATCCTTTAATGATTTTTAAGTATGCACCTACAATGTATTCCCCAACATCAGTTTTCATTAGTTCAGCTCTTTTTCGTCATAATTGCAGATAACGGTTTGCATGTTTGCGAAGTGCCAAAGGCGTTTAGCGAAGCGTCGCAAACATGCGGTTATATGCTGTACAGCTTTTCTTGAATCTCTCATTCTAAATTTTACCTCTTATCTCCAATACCAAGCTGCTAAGAAATAACCATATACCATAGGACAAAATACCAGAAATAAGTAACGACATGAGTCTTCTAATTTTCTCCGACTTGACAAAAGGAAATCCATGGAAATCCAAAGAGAAGAAAAAGCTCTGTAAATAAAAAAATAAGGCAACATATGAAAAACCATAAGCAATACTTATGATTACATTTTGAGTCAGTTTAGTCAGAAAACTGAATGCTCCTAAAATGGTCACCCAATCTAACCATTCAAACCACCTTGGTGTGGCTTTTACCCAAAAATCATCTAATACTCTTTGCCAATCAGCTTCTGTTTTTTTTGTATTGAAATCAATTTTCATCTTTTGCCCCATTTTAACCCCAGATTGAAAAGCTGTATTGCATATAACTCGTTTATATCCGAACTGTTTAGATGTATCACTAAACTTGAAGACATGCAACCATTCGCATATAATCCTCTTGGATGATTACCGTTTTTAATCATATCTTACTTTCTATGAGATAGTCAGAGAACTTTTATTGCTGAGCCTTTGACTCTCTCCTATTTGAAAAAGCAGTCTTATCGTAAACTGCCCGGCTCATCCGGCATTCTGGCAACAAAGCGCAACTTTTTCATAGATTGGAATCCCTCTTCGTCCTTGCCATGCTTACAATTCCCGTTTCTTCATCATAGTCAAGCCTTGGAAAGAGTATTACTGACTTCGAAACCTTTTTGGATTTTAATTTCCCCCATCTAAGATCATCAACTATCCACCTACCAGGCATTTCAATTCCAAGCATCTCAGACATTTTAAACGATGATTCAGGCATAAAGGGATAGAGAAAAGCCGTTATAAATCTTAGGGATTCAAACAAGTTATAGAGAACGCTATCAAGCTCATCAGCATTACCGGTAGCGTGGAGTTTCCATGGTGCCCTTCTGTCGATGTATAGGTTCACGAACTTTACGAAAGCCCATATCCTATCAAGAGCTTTGGATAATTCGCCTTTAGGTATAAGAGCCTTTATGGATTCTAATGTTTCCTCGGCATTTTTCCTTAATTCAACATCAATGTCTGCAAAATCACCCTTAGGCTCAGGAATCATTGAATTCCTATACTTCTTGAGCATTGAAAAGCTTCTGTTGAACAAATTTCCAAGATCATTTGCAAGTTCGCCATTTATCCTTGATAAGAGTTTTTTATACGAGAAATCGCCATCAAGGCCGAAGGAAACCTCCCTGAACATGAAGAACCTGACGGCATCTGAACCGAACTTCGAAACAAGATCGTAAGGATTTACGACGTTTCCCTTTGACTTACTCATCTTTTCACCGTTCATAGTCCACCAGCCGTGTGCAAAGATCCTTCTTGGAAGCTTTAACTTAGCAGACATGAGAAATGCTGGCCAGTAAATGGCATGAAACCTCAGTATATCCTTTCCAACTATATGAAGGTCAGCAGGCCAAAACCTGTTGAACGTATTCATATTATCGGGAAACCCGATACCGCTTAAGTAGTTGATCAATGCATCAAACCAAACATATATAACATGATTGTTATTTATTGGAACGGGAATTCCCCACTTAAAGCTTGTTCTACTTATGGAGATATCCTGCAATCCCTTCTTGACGAAGTTTATGACCTCGTTTCTTCTAAAATCCGGTGCAATGAAGTCCGGATTTTTATCGTAGTATTCAAGCAATCTATCCTGATACCTTGAAAGCCTAAAGAAGTAAGATTCCTCCTTTACCTTTACAACTTCCCTTTTACACATTGGGCATAGTTTGCCATCTATAAGGTCCTTTTCCGTATAGTAGGTCTCACATGGAATGCAGTACCATCCCTCGTATTCTCCAAGGTATATATCACCGTTTTCGTAACATCTTTTGAAGATTTCCTGAACGGCCTTTATATGATTTTCATCGGTTGTCCTTATGAACCTGTCATAGGATATGTTCAAAGCCTTCCAAAGCGATTTAAACCTCGGCACAAGACTGTTTACAAAGGCTTCAGGTGTTAAGCCTTTCTTTTCTGCTGCCTGTTCTATCTTCTGTCCATGCTCATCTGTTCCGGTTAAAAAGAAAACATCCTTTCCTAAAAATCTATTGAACCTTGCGACGATATCAGCTGCAGTGGTAGTATATGCATGACCTAAATGCGGTACATCGTTTACATAGTATATAGGGGTTGTCACGTAAAACTTATTCACCTAACCTCCTTAATTTTGATATAATATTGTAACCTTTTAACTTAGGAATGATATGAATCAGAGGGAACTAGCACCAAGATTTGAGGATTACCTTGAAACAATATACCTATTGGAAAGAGGAAAGGGTGTTGCCAGGGTTAAGGAGATATCTGAAATAAGAAACGTTAAGATGCCAACAGTAACAGAGGTTTTAAAAAGGTTATCTAAGAGGGGATTTGTTATATACGAGCCTTATGGCCACGTTAAAACAACCGAAAAAGGAAAAAAGTACGCTGAAAGGGTTTATAGAAGACATAGGATATTAAAGGCGTTCATGAAGGAAGTTTTACTATTGCCAGAGGATGAATCCGAATATGAAGGCTGCCTTTTGGAACATTATGTATCTGATAAAGCCCTTAATCGTATCAAGATCCTAACGGATTTATTCAACAAGCTTGGTCTTAAAGGGGAGATGGAAAAACTTGTTAAGGACTGAATTTATCGAGGATAAATATTTAATACCAATAGTCGAAAAGGTTACAAATGGCCAAAGGCTTTCATTTGATGATGGTGTCAAGCTCTTCAGGTCAAACGATATACTGACAATTGGAAATCTGGCAGATATCGTAAATAGAAGAAAAAACGGAAACCGGGTTTACTTTGTATCAAATAGGCACATCAACCTAACAAATATATGCATTGGAACGTGCAAGTTCTGTGCGTTTAGAAGGAAAAAGGGGGATGCCGATGCATTTGAGCTAAGCGTAAACGATGTAATGGACAAGTTAGAGTCATCACCGGGTATAACCGAAGTTCATATAGTAAGTGGTCTTCATCCGGATTGGGATTACAATTACTATATAGATATCATAAAAGCCATAAGAAAAAACTTTAAAAATTTAAGGATTCAAGCATTTACAGCCGAGGAAATTAGGCATCTTTCGAGGATATCCGGTAAATCCATAGAGAACGTATTAGAGGAACTTAAGGAAGCTGGCGTTGATACCATACCGGGTGGAGCAGCTGAGATATTCAACGAAAGCTTAAGAAAAAAACTTTGCCCCGACAAGGTTTCATCTGATAAATACCTTGAGATACATAAAACTGCCCATAGAATGGGAATCAAAAGCAATGCATCTATACTCTATGGTCACATCGAGAATTATGAAGATAGGATTGACCATCTCTTAAGGCTGAGGGAAGCGCAGGATGAAACAGGAGGATTTCAAGCCTTCATGGCCTTTTCATACCACCCGAAGAACACGGAGTTAGGTGGAAATTTCACAACAGGGTTTGACGATCTAAAGATGCTTGCCATTTCAAGGCTTATGCTTG
>CAZXGR010000050.1:0-3989 GCA_964640245.1 uncultured bacterium
AAGGAAAAGTGTTGGTAGCTTCTTTTATAGATGCATACAATAATATGGTAAGAGCCCTTAAGTCATATAAAATGCAAAAAGTTAAAGGTGGATTAGGAACAGGAGGTGAACTGAAAGTTCAAGGAAGTAAATAAAGCTCCCTTTCTCCCACTGCAAGTGGGAGTGTTCATCCAAATGTGTAAAAATTCCAAGTATTGGGTATCTGGGCTATCTGATTGGTGTTTGTGCCTGTCTTTAGGTATTCCTGATGGCTTGTGTAGGATTGTTGGTACAACTTTTGTTTTCAAGAAGAATAGTCTTTATTTCTGATTCATCTTCTATCCGGATAAATTTACCGTTATCTTTAATGAAGTCTAAAGCCTTACCAAAATAATTAGTATTTTTAGTTTCTTGCTACTACCAACCATAATGAAAAGACGTTTTGCTCTGGAAATGGCAACATTAAGTAGGTTAGGCTTAACGCCTATAAAGGTTGTACTATCATTTCCCTGAACCACAGTCGACATTATAACTACCGGGGCTTCCTGTCCTTGAAATTTGTGGATAGTTCCTATCTTTTTAGCTTTCAGTGCTCCCTTTAGCTTCTTTTGAAGTAACCTTTCCTGTTTTACAAACTGAGTTATTACTATTATTTCATCATTGGAATATCCTAATTCTATTAGTTCTCCTACCAGATCTTTTATTACTTTTACTTCAATTAAGTTGGTATTTTTTCTGTGGATTTTCCTTTTGGAACGTCCACAAAAATCAGATGATTCCCGCCCATTTCCCTCAATCTTTCAAGATTTTCACCTTCAAGTGGGGGAGTTGCTATTTTCAACTTCTCGTATCCTGCTACAGCCTTGAAAAGTTCAGCAATGGGTTTCTGGCATCTTCGATGTACATCTAGAAAACAGGCTTCACCAAAGTCCTTGTAATCACCGGTTTCGCAGCGGGCAGTTCGATGATAGGTAGAAGTTCTAACTGGTGAATAACAGTTTATGAATTCTGTGTTGTCTTTATAGAAGGCTTTATGAAAATCCTCGATTTCATCCTCGGGAATTGCAACTACAGGTTCCAACTGTAAAGGATCTCCCACAGAGATAACGTTTTCAGAAAAGTATATGGATGGATAACTTAAGTGTGGTAAAGCCATCGCCGCTTCATCTATGTAAAGGATGTGTATAGGTCTATAAGATTCCTTTTTAAGGAAGAATTTAACTCTTTCGAAAATGTGGATACTTACTCTCGGTTTTCCCGGTCTCATTGCTACTTAACCAGAGTTTCTTTTTTTTTCAAGTTTTTGTAAGCTCTCCAAAGGTTGTGGTCCCTTTGAAGGTTCATCCAGAATTGGGGAGTTGTGTTGAAAAATCTGGAAAGTCTTATGGCCATCTCCGGGGAAATTCCTCTCTTTCGGTTAACTATGTCGTGAACTGTCCTAAAATTGACTCCTATTTTCCTGGCAAATTCCGACTGGGACAGGTTCAATGGTCTGAGAAACTCCTCCAACAAAATCTCTCCTGGATGGACAGGGGATATCTCCCTCTCAAACAGAGGAACGCAAGGATACGTTTTCTCACTCATCTTCTTCCTCTCATAAGTTTTACTTGTAATAATCCTCTGTCTTAACTTCTAAAGCGTTTCCATTTTGGAACTTGAAGGTTATTCTCCATTGGTTATTTATCTGTATGCTGTAATAACCTTCTCTGTTCCCTTTTAAGGTTTCTAAACGGTTCCCTGGAGGAACTTTAAGGTCGCCCAAGATTTCAGCCTTATCAATCATTTCCGGCTTTCGCAAAACCCTCCTCTGAATATCTGAAGGAAGTTTCTCGCTCCTTCCTGTCCGGTAAAACTTCCCGATTTCTTTATTTCCAAACGAAAATATCAAACCATTCCTTCTTATCTAAAATTATGTATCGTACTACCAAATCTCCAGTTTTTACGGATGGAACTTTCGGTAGGGATATAGCCCTCTTCCGAGAATTGTTCCGCATGGAAGACCCGCAAGGAAATTTCTGCTTCAACAGGATATGGCTAACCTCCGTTATTTGTTGAATTTAAATGTCTCAAGAATAATTTGTGGAGTTAAACCTGTTTGTTCCGCAGTAAAGCAGGAAACTCACCACCTTGGTAAAAAGAGAAGGTCACCTTTTCTGTAATATAATAGTATTATTAAAAGTACTATTGGAGGTGCTATAATTGTAATGGCTAATGAGTTAAAAAGAAAAGGCATTTCTTATATTTCCAATTTTCTTGAAAAGTTTGGAAATGTTTTTATTTCTGTCAGAGAAAAAAAGAAATGTGTCATTCTTAAGGTAGAGGGTTACGAGAAACTGAAGGGGTTTAGGCTTGAAAATGCCATAAGAGAAGCAGAAAAGGATCTAAGAGAAGGTAAGTGTAATGTTGAAACAGCAGAGAAACACTTCAAGAAACTGAGAATTTGAGTAAATATAGGTTAATTTTACGGAATCTGTTTAAAAAGGAAAGGAAAATTTCTTCAAAAACATCTATAACTGATAGAAGGATACAAAAAGATACTTAGATTGCTTGAACTGAATTCATCTCTCAGGCTTCACAAATTAAAAGGCAAACTTGCAGATAAATATTCCGTTTCAATTGCAATAAGTTATAAAATAATTTTAACATTTGCGGTAATCGAAAAAGGAATTGTTTTAATTGACATAGGAAGTCACGATGTTTATTAACAATTGTTAACATTTATATCAAATGTAAAGATGACTCCAACATATAAAATTGTCTTGAGGGGAATAAAATATGAACTATCACTGTATAATTGAAGCTGTGAATGAAACGATCAAAATGTCATGTGATGAATTTCAATCCCATCCAACACTTTTCTTCATGGAAAATGACATTGTGTGCTATTTTTATAGTATTTTACAACAAAAACTACCAATTGTTTACGATAAAGATGGCCATAAACATACCTTAGTTCACATGGAATATCCAACTCCATTCAGATGTGATATGAGTAAAAATAAATTTAAGTTAAAAAACGATGAAGATCGAACTGAAAAAGGTGGGAAATACCAACGTGGGCACTACGATATGGTCGTTCTCGATCCTGATTTTATCAAACAGCATTCATACGAAGTGATTAAAGCACAGAACTACAAGTTGTATAAGAACCAAGTCCTTTCTAAAATTAACAGTTGTAAACCAATTGCATTGTATGGTATAGAGTTTATGTTTAGTAGAAATCCTTTGAAATACTCAAGGGGAAAGGGTTCCGTCTCCTTCCTAAAATGAAATAATTGGAAAGAATTGAAATGCCGACCTTAAGGTCGGCATAAGGAAAGATTATTTGAATGGATGATTCGGATCTTTACCTATATCGGTATGACAGTTAATACATGTATTACCTTCCAGCATTCTCGTATCATCTCTCTTATATGCTGTTGGATGTTCCGGATCTGTTCCCTGAGGCATACCATGACAGCTTAAACAGCTTGAAACCTCAGCACTGTTCTTATAGGAAGGCTTGAAGTTATTGTGAACGATCTGGGCATTCAAAAGATCAACGGTCTTGTACACAACATCTGCTATCAACCTGGCACACCTTTCCTCTCTTTCAGCCGAATGAGCTCCCCATTTTGGCGTTTGAAAGCCACCATCATCGTAAGAATTAGCTTCAAGCCATTTTGCTACGGAAATGTGGCAGATAGGTGAATTTGAAATGGAAGTATTGAAACCTTTTTCAAGGTTGTCAATGGCTCCCTTGTACTCCTCTACTTTGCCACCCTTGCCTATGCTTTCAAAGTTAGAAACAACGGTATCTATTACCTTATCACTTGGTTTGTAGATAGGTAACGGGGTCGATGAATACCAGAACATGAGTTCCATTATTAGCTTTTCGGGACTGGGTGAAATAACTTGAATGGCTGGGCACGCACCGTTCAGGGCACCACAGATGGTAGCCCAATTTAGGACTCCGGCTCTTCCAAAGTAAAGCATGCCTGTCGGTATTTGGTCGTAAGGACTTCCAACAA
>CAZXGR010000051.1:0-3655 GCA_964640245.1 uncultured bacterium
CAAAGGGGAATCGAAACTCAAGGATGAATATTTGCAGATATACAGAAGCCAGATACTCTGCAACAAATCAATATTTAAAGAATCACCAAATGAGGAAAAGTACTTGGAAAGGCAAACATTTGAGGACCAAAAAGCCAAGATTGATTACATTGGGGAAAACCTCATTTGGCTCAGGCTGGCATATAATTTGAATCCATTGAGCTTTCCAAAGGTTCATATTTCGCGTTTAAACGATGGAATATCCGATTCAATCCTAAGCTTAAATCAGGATTATAATAGGAAAGTAAACTTACAAAAACTCACAAGCAATAAAGGCTACCTATTGACAATACCAAAGGATTTAATAGGCAAAAATTCAGAGTTCTCTCTAAAGTTGAGCGATGTTAACCCGATATACGATAAAATTGGCTATAGGATGTTTAAAATTAAACCGACAAAACATAGAAACCCTAAAACCGTCGCTGTAATTCCATGCTACAACATTGCAAGGTTATGCGAAAAAACCGCAGAAAAGTGTTTAAATTACGTTGATTCGGTTGTAGTTGTCGATGATGGCTCGACCGATGATACCGAAAACTGCCTTAAAAAACTATCCAATAAAAACCTCCATGTTATAAGGCTAAAAAACAACATGGGAAAGGGCAAGGCACTGTTAGCCGGAATGGAATTTGCGCTTGAAAACATTGATTTTGACCTGTTGATCACGATGGACGGTGATATGCAGCATAGGCCTGAGGATATCATCAAGTTTAAAAAAGCATGGATGAACGGAGCGGAAGCGATCTTTGGGATAAGGGAAGGAGAAAGTCAAATACCTTTGAGAAGCAAAATAGGGCATTTCTTTATCAATAGGATACTTAGTTTTCTGCTTAAAATGCCAATAGCTGATTCTCAATCAGGTTTTAGGGGATTTGACAGAAAGCTCTTAACGAAAATGGTGAAATCAAAGTGCATCAAATTCGGAAGGTACGAAACGGAATTGGATATGTTTCTCTATCCTTACATAAAAAATGCGAGGGTATTGAGCGTTGAAATTCCCTTCATATACCTTGAAAACAACGCAAGTTCGCATTTCAATCCGATTTTGGATTCAGTAAGGATCCTTAAGGAACTGGTATCATTTAAGCTAAGATGTCGTGTTTAAGCTTTGCAATTTAAAATATCCATGGTATATTGAGATCTAACCAAACAAAGTTTAGGAGTTAGGTATGTATATAGTTCTTCTCTTGATAATCTTAACGATAATCGTTTTAATAGGCTACTTCATAGCTGTTTACAACCGTTTTCAAACGCTTAGGAACGGTGCAACGGCCACGTTCAATCAGGTAAAGGTTGCTCTAAAGAAGAGGTTAGATGAGCTTTCCGAATTGGTGGATTCCGTTAAAAGCTATGCAGGCTTCGAAAAATCAACCCTTGAAAGGGTCACAGAGTTAAGAAGCTCCGTTCTAAAGGCTTCATCTCCAAAGGAGGTTAACGAAATCCAGAAGGAAAGCAAGGCCCTGTTTGGAAACTGCCTATTAACGGTGGAAAGATACCCAGAGTTAAAGACATCTCCATTGGTTAAGAACCTGATGGATGAAACATCGAACATCGAGAACGAGATAGCAAGGTTAAGGTACACCTACAACAACATCGTTCAGGAATACAATACCATGATAGATACGATTCCATCAAAGTTCATTGCAGGCACGGCCGGATTTACGAAAATGGACTACCTTGATTTTGGAAAGGAAGTAGAAAAAAGACCAAACCTCAGCTGGTAATTGAATGGAAGAGAGGAACAGGTTCTATGTTTTACTTACAATTGTCATTGCCGTTACTGTTTTAGGATTATTTACCTCTAAAACCTCTATTTTAAATTACTTTGCTCCTTTAACAGCAGATGCTAACTTCACGATAGATATCGGAGCAAAGCCAAAGCTAACGGAAACCTATCTATTCCACGTCAAAGAGGGCAACAGGTATACCATGCTCTATAGGGACTGGAAGGTTCCTTTGATTGTAGATGGTAAGGTAAACTTTCCAAACATTCGAATCGTCAAAGCATCCAACTCTAATGGAAAACTATACGTTAAGGACTATAGAGACAAGGTTCACAGTTCAGATGAACTATCTAGGGCAGAAAGGGCGAAAATTGAAAATGAAGCCCTAACAAACGAAGTTGGAATGCTCAGGATTTCAAGGTTTACAAAGGGAACTTATAGGCTTTCAGCCTCATATCTACTTTACGCTCCGATATTGGAAGGGAAAAACTGCCTAAACCTCAATCTTAAGCTGGCAGATTCGCACATCCCGTACGAAAGCGTAAGAATCTTCATAAAAGATCCAAATAAATTGGTAGAAAAGGTATTTCCACATTTTACGTACAACTCAATTGAACATGTCGGGAACGGATATCTGATAGATGGCTATTCGCCAGAGAACGGCTTGCTTGAAGTCGATATCCTGATGAGAAAATTCTTAGTTAATGGTTTTACCAAAAAAATCCCTAACTTGAGAAACAGGGTTTTAAACGTAAACAGCTCAATTTACTCAATGCATCTCCTATGGAGGTTATCCATCTATCTCTTATCCATGTTCCTGGCTTTAACACCCGTTATCCTATATGCAATCTATAGGAAGTTTGGAACTGAAAAGGACTTCATCATTCCAAAATTTTTAAGCTTTGTCCCTAATAAAAGGAGAGAGCCATACATCGTTAATCAGATATTCAACGGTGATGCTAAGAGAGGTACAGCAGATGGATTTTATGCAACCGTTTTGGATCTTGTTAGAAAGGGACATCTAAGGTTGAAAAGGGACGAAGTATGTAGGGTAAAAGTTATTCTGGAAAAGGAAGAAGGCCTTAGGGATGATTACGAAAAAATGGTCTATGATTTCTTTAAGAAAAACGCAGAAAACAATGAATTTTGCACACTAAAGTTTCAAGTAGAGCTTAAGAAAAAGGTTGAAAGTTTAGTTAACGAAAGGAATAGGGAAGCATTAAATAGTTTAAAGCAATATTTCAATAGGTTGTTCAATCACTCGGAAGAACGATTGATAGATAAATTCATTGATAACAGAGGTTACCTCTATATTAAAACAATTTTTAAGACTTTGCTGATAGTTTCATTTGCCTACAGTGTCTTTGCCCTTGCCCTTATGCAGCAGCATACGGGAATTAGTGCTGTATTTGACGTTTATCCTATCTGGAAATTGCTGTCATTCATAGTTATCGCTTGGGGAATTGCATATCTTAGCCCAATTCAGCTTTTCAGCAGATGGAAGAACAATCTCTACAGGGAAAAATTGCAATGGGATGCATTTAAAAACTTTCTTTCAAATCTCGTGCAGATAAGGAAGTATGCTCCAGGGGACATAAACATGTGGAAGCAATGGCTCGTATACGGCACTGCTTTGGGTGTCGCTAAAAATGTCCTCAAGGCGATGAAGGAGTTGAATGTAAACCTACCTGAAATCGATAGCCCCGAAGCTGTTGTTGTACTTCAAAGAAGCATGGTTGGCTACTACGATGTTGTTAGCTCTGCCTCAATAGTGGATAATGATAACGGCAGCGGTGGTGGTACGATAAACATAGGTGGTGGTTTTGGAGGCGGAGGCGCAGGCGGAAGGTAAAAAAGTTTTTGCAGGATATTTCAATTTTTCAGCAATGAAA
>CAZXGR010000052.1:0-3359 GCA_964640245.1 uncultured bacterium
TATCAATATCCAAGAAAGGCAAATTATTCAAATTTAGTTCTCCTTGAATTTATGCCTTAGGGATTTTGCGAGGCTAACGATGTTTCTAAGCGCCGGGATTACCTCTTCCCATCTCCTCGTTTTAAGTCCACAGTCCGGATTGATCCAGAAGTTCTCCTTTGGTATTACCTTCAAGGCCCTTTTAACCGTTTCCATCATCTCATCAACCGATGGAACATAGGGGGAATGGATATCCCAAACGCCAAGACCTATTTGGGCTTCAAAGTTAGCATTTTCAAAGCTTTCAATTATATCGCCCTTCGAACGAGAGGCCTCTATTGAGATAACGTCAAAATCCATCTGCTTTATGTAGTTGATTATATCTCCGAACTCGGAGTAGCACATGTGACTGTGAATCTGGGTTTCCGGCTTTGCCGATGAGTGGCACAATCTGAATGCCTTTACTGCCCAATCAAAGTAAGTATCCCAATACCTTTTCTTTATCGGTGCCTTTTCCCTAAAGGCTGGTTCATCTATTTGAACTACCTTTATACCTGCACTTTCGTAGTCCTTGATCTCATCCTTGATACACAGTGCTATCTGATATGCAACTTCCCTTAACGATATATCGTTCCTACAGTAGCTCCACGAGATGATCGTAACGGGGCCTGTTATCATTCCCTTGACAGGCTTTTTTGTTAGGCTTTGTGCGAATGCAATTTCATTAACTGTCATTGGCTTTGGCCTGTTTATGTCACCATGTATGATTGGAGGTCTGTAGCACCGTGTACCGTAGGAAATCACCCATCCATTATCCGTTGTTGCTATACCATTGAGTTTCTCTGCAAAGAACTCAACCATGTCGCTTCTTTCGAACTCACCGTGAACTAAGACATCGAGGCCAATACTATCCTGGATATATATGGCCTTTGCTATTTCACCCTTTATGAAGCATTCATAGTCATCTTGGCTTAACTTCCCCTTTTTTCTTAATAGTCTTATACGCCTTACATCATCCGTTTGGGGAAAACTTCCGATGGTTGTTGTCGGGAACAGGGGAAGTTTTAATATCCTTTCCTGTATTATTCTTCTTTCCTTCAGGGATGGTTTTCTCTCGAAATCTGATGGCTTTAGGGATTTCACCCTTTCAATTACATTTTTATCTCTCTCAAACGGAATGGATACCTTTGATATCCATCTTTTGGCTTCATTGGTTTTTCCTTCAATCGTGTCCTTTATCAGCTTTAATTCCTTTAATCTTTCGGTAGCAAAGGCTATTGCAGGTTTAATATCCCTATCGGCTTTAACGTTTACATTTTCAGTGGTTACTGGAAGGTGAAATAGGGGTGCGGCATTCGTTAGGGCGATATTTTTATCCTTGGCAAGTTCCTCTGCTAATTTGGCCTTCTCAAATATGTTGGTTCTCCAGATGTTTCTTCCATCAACGATCCCTATAAAAACCATTTTATCCGTTTTAATGGATTTTACCTTTTCAAGATTTTCGCCTCTATCATGCAATAGGTCAATACCTATGCCATTTACAGGTAATTCAAACAGATTCTCAAGCCTATCAACGCTATCGTAGTAGGTAAATAGGTTGATCTTTGCGTTGATCTTTTCAAACTTTTGATATGCTCTCAGTGTTGCTTTCCATTCATCGTCGTTTAGCTCCGTGACGAATGCTGGATCATCCATGTGAACGGATTTAAAGTTCATCTTTTTCATAAACGATATGTAGGTGTTTACTAAGCGCTCGAGGTTATCCGAAAATTCGCCATGAAGGTTTTTTGAAAGTTTTAAGAAGGTTAAAGGTCCAATCAGGTATGCGTTTTCACTTCCGTTATCGTATTTTCCAAATGGAAGTTCATTTATACCGAAATCTGCATCTTTGTCATTGAAGTTAGGGACTAAATAATGGTAGTTTGTGTTGAACCACTTTGTCATTTCAAGTGCATTCTTGCCCCTGCAGAGTGCAAAGTAATCCTTAAGCGTTTCAGCCTTGTGAACGTTGAATGTTAATGCCATATCCAACATGTTGTCGTAAAGCGTCATTTCACCCTTTGGATAGCCATCGACAAACTGCGAATACGTTGATTCCCTTTTCCTGTTTAAGTCAGCTATACCTACTAACAGCTCTTCTTCACTTGAGTTTCCCTTGAAGTAGTTCTCAACTAATTTCTTGAACTCCCTGTTTTTTCCAAGTCTTGGAAAACCGAAAGCGTATGTTTTCATTATTCCTCCTATGACCTTTAAGGACAATAAAGTAAAGAGATCTTTTCCGCGTTCCGAACTCCCGCAAAACGTTTTAGCGATATAGGCCGGTCTCCCGACTTACAGGAATTAAAAAGCTAAGGTCTTCCCAAATGGTAGGCTTTCACCTTGCCATCCAGTGACCCTTAGCCTTAATTGTTTCCTGTTTACGGTTGCGGGTACAGTGCCGGATTTTCACCGGACTTCCCGTTCACCTATAACAGGCAAATTTTACCAAAACTGGTAAAATTGAATTGGAGGAAAAATGCAGCCAAAGATAAGCGGTAATAGGATTTACCTTAAGCTTGAAGATGGCAAGGAGGCTTTTGTAACCTTCGGTATCGCACATGAAGAGAAGGTAATAGTTGTAAGCACCACTTATGTTCCAGAGAAACATAGGGGTAGAGGAATAGCTGGTATCTTATCGAAAGCACTCATAAAGTTTGCCGATGACAATGGCTACAGAATATACCCCCTGTGTTCCTATACCCAAAAGGTTTTAAAGAGGAAGAGGCCTGATCTTATAGCAGGAAATTTCTAATGGATATTGTTATAACAACGGATAGACATCCGAGTAAACAGATGATAGATGATGCGTTAGCCTTATCTCGGAGATGGAATAAACCATATGCTAATCGAGGCCATAGAAGTATTGAGTTCTTTAAAAAGACATACGGGAAGAGCGTTTTATCCATCGATAAGGAACTTAACTTTACCGTATATACGTTAAAGGGTCAAAGGCTTTTTTATCATCCAGGCCTTTTTAAGATAAGGGTTTTGAACTTCTTAAAGACAGGCCATGATGCAATGATCGATGCCATGAATTTAAGGGAAGGCTATACCGTTCTCGACTGCAACCTTGGCCTTGCACAGGATGCATTACTTTCGGCGTTTGTATCTAAGAAAACGGTTATCGGACTTGAAAAGGATGCGGTTATAGCCGAAATGGTTAGAAGGGGTTTAAAGACGTATAGGCCAATTGGGAAGCTTTCCATCGCTCGTTTTGCCTTTAAGTTGGTTAAGGTTATGAATGCCGATAATGCAAATTACCTGAGTGATTTACCTGATAAGAGTTTTGATGTTGTTTACTTTTCTCCCATGTTTATAAAACCTAAGTGGCACTGTGATGT
>CAZXGR010000053.1:0-3327 GCA_964640245.1 uncultured bacterium
TTATTTCGCAATCATTGCAAGTGAAGTTATTAGAAGAATGAGAATATAAGTTCCAAAAACACCGTAGAATAGAATGTTTTTAATTTGGTTGTCTTCCATCATTTCCTCCTTCAATTCTGTGTTTAAGAATATTAAGCTCTGTTTTAAAACGGTCCTTATTAAGGAAAACTGTTACGAAATGCCCCCATAGCCCTTTCAACGTAAATACAGCTGAGATGGTAAAGAATAATCCTGCAAAAAAGTAAGCCGTTGTACCTGGCTTAAGAATGATTTTCCATAAAAAGAAGGATGGTAGGAGGAAAGTTCCCCCTATAATTAGAAAATAGGTAAACAAATTAGGTTTAAGTAAACCAATCTCATCTCTAAAGTTATCTTTTACATATTTCTCTATCTCATTCCAGCTTTTTCCTTCCTCTTTGAGCTGATAAACCTTATTTATAACTTCCCTCTTGTTTGCTAAAAATTTATCCTTAAGCCCAACTATATCGTTAACTATATCTGCCATTTTTTCCCCAAAAGGGTTAAGAAGACATTCTAATTTCCTAACCCTCGAATTTAGATTTTGCTAAGGTATAGGTTAACCAAGCAACTGCTATCCACCAAGCTATAGCTATTATAATCCACATACCTTCCTCCTTAGTATTGTTCTCCAGCTTCCTTAAGTCCCTTCTTAAAGCTTTCAGGTGAAATCTTGAAGAGAAACATCTTGTAAACCCAAGCTTGGTAAATAATAACGATAGGTACAAATATCAGCGCTGCTATTAGCATAACTTCCAGTGTAAGGTGGCTGGAGCAGCCATTATAAGCAGTAATTGAGTTTACAATACCAAGGCTTGATGGAACTGCTAATGGATAGACACCAAACAACACGGCTATGCCTGCAAATATAAATGTGAAACTTGATGAGAAAAATGCCTTAGCCCCGTTGCCATTTTTTACCGCGATTAACCATAGAATTGCACAGAATGTTGCAAGTATGATAAGCGCAAGTTCTACAACTGGGAATCTAAATAGAGCATGTGAAAGTACGCCTCCGTGAGTCATCCCAGCAATCTGCTGAAGCATATCCTGAGGTAGATTAAGGAAGCCAAGTTTCGTTGCATCACCAACCTTGAAGGATATCTCATAAGCGATAGCTGTGCATACCACGTACATAATTACAAATGGAAGCCAAACCTTAAGCCCTATACTCCTTGCCCTCTCAGCAACGGTTCCCTCTGTTTTCCATAGAGTCCATGAAACGCCATGCATGATGATGAACAAAACAGTTGCTATTCCAACTAGAATGCCAAACAGGCCGTGGAATACAAATGGATTGATGAGGTTGATGAAGCTCATCGGAAATTTGGTTGCATAGACAAATCCATGAATCATATCCCCACCAATTGCGGAATCCTTTATGGGAAGTCCAGCGATGACATTTCCAACTGCCACTCCTATCCCTAGGGCAACGATTAAGGATGACCAGAAGATGCTATTATCCCAAGTACTTCTCCATGTTTCACTTTTGGATTTGCTTCTGAACTCAAATGATACTGCCCTGTATATGAGAGCAAGGAGTACTATAAATAGCGCTATGTATAAGGAACTAAAGAGTGATGCGTATATTTCTGGAAATGCAGCAAAAACGGCACCGCCTGCAAGAACAAGCCAGACCTCGTTTCCATCCCAAACTGGCCCAATTGCGTTGATCATCACCCTTTTTTCTATATCTGTTTTTGCTACAAATTTACTAAGTATTCCAACACCAAGGTCAAATCCGTCGGTAATTACGTAACATGTGATTATAATGGCTATTAAAGCTGTCCAAATTGTTGGCAAATCAAAGTACATTATCCACCTCCTTCATTTAATAAATTTCAGCCGATCTTTGTGGCCCTTTTGTTGCAATCTTTGCGAGCAGGTAAAAACCAGCAATTGCAAGTACGGTAAATGTGGTAGCAAATACAACGTACGTAATAATAACCTCGCTATTTGTAAGTAAGGACCCAGCTTGGGATGTTTTGAGCCCTATATCTCCCATGATGATCTTCCCATTGTCCGTAGTAAGTGGATATACGACCCAAGGTTGTCTTCCAACTTCCGCTGCAGCCCATCCAAGCCAACAGGCAATGTAAGGTAGTGGTAGCGAGTAAAGGGCAACCTTTAGAAATGTCCTCGCGTTTTCAAGGTCTTTGTATCTAAAGAGTCCCCATAGGAATAGAAGCACGAAGAAGAATCCGAGGTAAACCATAATATGAAGTGACCAGAATACGAGGTTTACGGGTGGTAGGTAGTTCCCAGGGCCGAATTTTGCCTGAAACATCTTCTGAAGATCTTTGCCGCCATGTATTTTGCCGTTGATATTGTGAGTTCCAAGAAGGCTGAGAAGTCCTGGAATTGGGAGCGGTATCTTTACCACATTCTTTTGGTCTTTTTGATCAGCCCATGCGAATAGGTTCATATCAGCGTGCCTCTTCGTGTTCCAAACTGATTCAAATGCAGCAGCTTTTGTTGGTTGGGTTTCCGTAACCTCGTGGGCATGTTCATCACCGATGAATATCTCGCCAGTGGATGAAATAAGCCCAAAAATAATTGCAATGTAAGCGGACTTCTTAAAGAAGTCAATATTCTGTTTTCTGAGAAGATGATAAGCACTAACAGAAAGAACGAATATAGCGGCAGTAATCATTGCAGCCGTTGTAGTGTGCCAAAACTTGACATCCCCAACTGGGTTGAAGACAACAGACCAGAAGTTTGTAAGCTCAGCTCTTTTCCCGACAACGGTTTTTGTAACCGTAGCCCCAACAGGGTGTTGCATCCAGCCATTTGCTATGAGTATCCATAGGGCTGAAAGATTAGAACCAATGGCTACAAGCCATGCAGAGAGTAGATGAACCCCCTTTGGTACCCTATCCCATCCGAAGAGAAAGACACCCATGAACGTTGATTCCAAGAAAAATGCCATAAGTGCTTCCAGGGCGAGTGGTGATCCAAAAATATCGCCTACAAACCTTGAGTAAACTGACCAGTTCATCCCGAACTCAAACTCATGGATAAGCCCGGTAGCTACCCCTATGACAAAATTGATGGCGAAGAGTTTTGACCAGAACTTTGTCATATCCTTATAGATTTCCTTACCAGTCGAGTAGTAAAGCGTGAGCATGATTGCACATAGTGTTCCCAGTCCCAATGTAAGTGGAACGAAGATGAAGTGGAAAAAGGCTGTCATTGCAAACTGCAGCCGTGAGGCTAAAACCACAAAACTCATATGACACCTCCTCGAAAGCGGTTTATTGTATATTAAATCTTTTCCCGTTAATTGTCTATAGTTGGATTATATCAAAT
>CAZXGR010000054.1:0-3107 GCA_964640245.1 uncultured bacterium
GCACCTATGTCCAAAACAGCTACCGATACCATTGGAAAAAAACAGGTAGCGAATATGGTTGCCTTAGGAGTTTTAAGGAAGGCAACAAACGTACTGCCACAAGAAGCCTTTCTAAAAGCAATAGAGAAAAGCGTTCCTAAAAGGTTCATTGATATTAATAAGAAGGCATTTTTAGCAGGCGAAGGTTTAATTTAAATACTTAGTCCTGCCCTTTAACAATAAGGACGGGACATTTTGAATTTCTCACAACATCCGCAGAGACACTACCCAGCACAAACTCGGAAAGTAAGCTCTTTCCATGAGCTCCCATAACTACAACCTTTACATTCTTATCGCTTGCAAGCTTCAATATCTGATTTGGTATATTACCGTACAAAAGGAAAGGGTTTACGAGTAGGCCATCCTTAATTAAGACCTCTTTTATCTTATTAAGCTTAAGGAGAATAGAGTCTATATAGCTTACATCTGTTTCGGGTAATTCCGATAGAAGCTTTTTATCCATTAAATCGGTACCGTCCAAAAGATCAACAGATAGGTCAGCTACTACATGAATAACAAAAACTTCCTTAGTACCTGCCTCCTTCAGCTTTTCAACATATTTAAGTGCATGGTTGGCAAGTGGCGAAAAATCCGTTGGATATAAGATTCTCTCAAAAAGTGCCATTTTCCCTCCTCTTTTATTATAATTTTTTTAGCAAGGGAGGCAAAATGAAAAAGTTACTAACAATAGCCATACCAGCAGTATTCATATTTGGTTGTTTTTCACATAAAAGTAAAATGCATGCCAAAGCGATAAATGGTGCAGGAGCAACATTTCCATATGCACTGTACGTAAAATGGGCAAGGGATTACAGAAGGACCACCGGAATAAAGGTAAACTATCAAGGCATTGGTTCAGGTGGAGGCATCAGGCAGGTAACTGAAAGGACTATAGACTTTGGGGGAAGCGACAAGATGCTTTCACCATCTGAACTTAAGAAAAGGAAACTCTATCAATTTCCAGCTATCATAGGATCAATTGTGGTAGTGTATAACCTTCCGGGCATTGGAGACGGAAAACTAAAACTTTCAAATAAAGCGGTATGCGATGCATTCATGGGAAAGGTAAATTATTGGGATAATGGGGAGATAAAAAAGGACAACCCAAACCTAAATCTACCACATCAAAGGATTACCGTCGTGCATAGGTCAGAAGGTTCGGGAACAACATGGAACTTTACGTATTGGTTAAGCCAAATATGTTCTGAATGGAGGAAAAATATTGGCTTTGGGAAAGTAGTTGACTGGCCCTCAGGAATAGGCGCAAAGGGAAATGCTGGTGTTACGAATTACGTAAAGCAAACTCCCGGATCCATTGGCTATGTTGAATATGCATACAAGCTTCAGAACAAGCTTGCATCAGCTCAACTTCAATCATCTACGGGAAACTTTGTAAAACCAGACATGGAAAGCTTCAAAAAAGCAGCTTCACATGCAAGCCTATCGCCGACAAACAACTTTTATGCTAAAGGTAACTTAATACTTCAAGGTGGTAAGGAAAGCTGGCCCATAACAGCAGCTACCATGATACTCCTACCTAAAGATGGAAAGAACAATACCAACGTTATCAACTTCTTCAAATGGGCATTTAAGAACGGGGATGAAGATGCTAAAAAACTTAGCTATATTCCTCTATCGGATAACCTCAAGAGAAAAATAAAGAATTATTGGAAAACATTAGATAAATCACGTTAGTATGAATGTTAGAAACGTTTACCTGAATAGATATTTAATCGATTAAGTATTACCTGGCTGCTTTTAAGCAGCCAGGATCGAATTACTAAGCTTGCCCAGATTCTTCCAACTTCTTGAGCGCTACACTGAATTGATGTAGTAAATCTGCTGGGCTTTCTACAGACTTAACATCCATAGCATCGATAATCTTCTCGATTGGAAGCCCCTTGAAATGTACACCTCCTAAATCCTTCTTCAGGTCAGTCTTAGAAAGAGGATATGTTTTGCCATGAAGCTTTTTAAGTACTTCTGCTGTCCATGCTAATACCCTTCTTGCCATTGTTTCCTCCTTTAGAAGTTTTTTAACTGCTTAATTGATATATACCTTGGAGTATCCTTGTCAAGTGTGCAATTGCAGGTAAATTAAGATAGGGGGTTCTTTCTTTGTTTGTAAAATCTTCAACAGATTTTCGCCAATAAAATATTTTAGGTTTTACCTTCACCAATAAACTTAAAGATCATAAATTCTATTATTAAGACAGATAGGAGGTAAACATGGAAAAGGGAAACGATGTAAAGGAGATAATACAATCAATAGAAGAAACGAGTAGGAACTACTTGGAATACTCTAAGTATTTAACGGAGAATATCAATAGTCTGGAGAGTAGCGCTAAGTGCTTATTGGACATATTTAGCTTGTTGGTAAAACTTTCCGAGCTACCCCTCAAAACGGTAAGCACAGAGGTAAGAAAGACTCCCGAGAATGCTAAACTCCGTAATGTTGAATCTATACTAAAGCAATCCACTTTAAGCATTCCCAAGTATGAAAGGTTTGAAGCTTCAAACCTCAAAGGAACAGTTGTATTTATCAATACCACCAAAAATCCACACTACTTTATGGATAAAGAGGATTACTCAGGATTCGTAATCTTTAACAGTTACATTGTTTTAGCAAAGGCAATTGTTAAGCACTTCAATGGAAGGTTTGTAGAATATACCGACGATGGGGTAATGTTCTTCTTTAAGGATACAAACTACACAACTGACCACAATGGTTATAAGTATAATGAATCAGAACTGATGACTAAAGGACCTCTTAATATCTGCTTTTTAGCTGCCGAATACCTTAAGAATTATGCTAAAAACAAGGGACTGATTGAGTTTCATACCGATATAATAGAAGAATCTACTTACCAGGAACCGTCATTGATTTACATTGGTGCTTCCTATGGAAATATTTTGGACTTATCATTCAGGAATACTGAAAAACTTTTGTCCAAAACTACTTGGGAAGCTGCAAACAGATGCAGACATTCCAAAAGAGAAGTTAGATATTCCATATTGGCTTCATCAAGATACTATTATGATCTACCAATCAAGGTTAAATAAAGGAA
>CAZXGR010000055.1:0-3077 GCA_964640245.1 uncultured bacterium
CTTAAGGTTATCTATCAATCTCAATAATTCTTCGTTCATCCTTCACCAACCCCTTCACAACATCCTATTAAGGTAAACTAAGACCCAGCCTCAAATTTCCATTTCTAAAGATGGTAACCGGCGTTCCGGTTATTCCATGCCTCTTTAGAATATCGGATACCTCCCAAACTCTAAGCTTTCCGATATCGCATATGTTCTTTTTCATTGGTTTGAACATATTCTTGAAGGAAATATTATTACAGATGGCGGATGCTGCATCATTGAATTCCATTTTATTGAAAGCCGCAAAGACAACCTTCACGGAAACCCTATTTTTTAGGAATTGCTTGAGCATCCTCTTATCTTTCTTACAGACTTCACAATCCGGATTCGTTACTACTATGACATAGTTGTTAAAACTGCCAAACGAATAGATGACATTTCTTTTCAATATTGAAAGTTCATTGTTTGAAAGTTTCGGTTTCTTAACCTTTATGAGAATCCCCTCAATAAGAAAAGCACCATCCCTTGACAGGAAAAATGTTTCGCCACCATCGGTTTCTACCTCACAAGCATTAAACGAAGGTAAGGGTTTCACGTTTTTCACGATTAACGGAGCCTTGACAACCCTATCGATAACTGATTGAGCTGTTGCAACATCGGGACATAATCCCGCATTGGCCTTCAACGAGAAAAGAAGGTATAATAGAACAATAAGCCTTTTCATGAATCAAATTATATAGTAGTTGACCTTTAATCCAAAAGGTATAAATTCACGGATTGTTAACTTTAACGGAGGGTACAATGTACGCAGTTATCAAAACCGGTGGAAAACAATACGTGGTAAAGCCAGATCAGGTGATAAGGATAGAAAAGGTTAATCTACCTGAGGACAAGGATATTTCATTTGATGCGCTTCTGGTAAGTGACAATGGGAATGTCAAGTTCAACGAAGGAAAGGTTAAAGCAACGGTTCTTGGACATGGAAGGGAAAAGAAGATAACGATATTTAAGTATAAACCTAAAAAACAATATCAGAAAAAATCAGGTCATAGGCAAAGCTTTACCACGATTAAGATTAACGAGATAGCGGTTTAGGAGGATTCCATGGCACATAAGAAAGGTATGGGCTCAACGAGAAACGGTAGGGATACAATTGGAAAGAGGCTTGGCGTTAAGAGATTCGATGGCCAAATCGTAAAGGCAGGAAACATAATTGTAAGACAAAGAGGCACAACAGTTCACCCTGGAAATAATGTTGGTCTTGGAAGGGATTACACCATATTTGCACTTACAGATGGCATTGTAAAGTTTGAGAAAAGGAAAGGTAAAAAGGTTGTGAGCATTTACCCTATACAATAGTCGCAAGGAACCCAATAAATTCACCAATTAAGAGGGATAGAAAACCAAGTGATGAAAGTCTAAAGAACTTTCTATCCCCCATTATCAATGTCAAGATCCACTTAAAAATCGTGTTAACAGTTGCAGCTATTAAGACCGTTTCTATGCCTGTGGTAAGAGAAATCTCGTTAAGCTGAAAAAGTCTTATGGATGAAAGTGTAATGGCATCTACATCTGCAAGCCCTGAAATCGCAGCTATGCTGAAAAGCCCGTAGCTTCCAAGGGATTTAACTGAAAGCTTTGACAGGAAAAGTATAAATCCATAGAAAAGCCCAAACTTCAGGGCAGTGGAAAGCTCGTAGGGATTCTCAACCTTAACACCATTACCCTTTATTTCCCTTTGCTTTGATAGTCTATACGCTACAACGGAACCAAGCAGGAATGCGAAAGCACATGGTAAGAGCAAACCCTTAGAAAAGCTAAGGCTGATAATTGATGAAACCACAAGCATACGTAGAAACATAACGGATGATGCACCTATTATTCCGGCTGAGTATTCCGATAAAAGACTGACATTTTCCCTTGAAAGTGGCGAAAATGTTGCAGAAACAGCCGTACTTGACACCAAGCCTCCTATGATTCCAGTGGCAAGTATACCTTTCTTACTGCCAATCACCTTTGTAAGAACATATCCCACAAAGTTTACCGTCGAGATGAGAACTACCATACTCCATACTTCACGCAGGTTTATGTTTTCCAAAATGGCAATGTTTCTACTTGGTAACAGTGGATAGATAACAATTGTAACTGCTGTAAACTTTAATAAAGCATAGAGATCCTCTATCGATAGATGCCTCACGAAATTGTGCATCTGCTCCTTAAACGTAAGTATGAAGAAAACGGCTATTGCTATAACAGCAGCCATTTGATAGTTGCCGTCGTAACATAGAATACCAACAAAGTAGGTAATGATAGCTGAAACTATCGATGTAAGCTCTACAATTCTCTTCATGTACTGCGCCACGATTAGCAGAATCGTCAATGAGATAACTGATCCCACAATGATCCAATGACTGTATGCATGGGAAACATCAGCCGTAATTGTGCCGAGAAGGGAAATGAGCATGAATGTTCTTATCCCACCAAAGGTAGGTATCCCTTCTCTCTGCTTCTTAAACTCCCTCTCAATGCCTACTAAACCACCTAACAAAATGGAAACGATGTACGGCTCGTACATCTTCCAGACATCCAAGCTTACAATATACTTTATGACGTCAAACAACTCCTAATCCTCAACTTTCAAGGCTGACAAACAGGTTTCCTCCATAATCGAAACAGGTGCCTTCCTATCTGTCCATATCTCAAAGGATGCCACACCTTGAAGAACAAGCATATCCAAACCGTTTAATGTCTTGCAATGTTTTTGACTTGCCTGCTTTAAAAGCTCAGTTTCAAATGGCTTATATATGATGTCAATAACCACTATGCTTTCTGGGATAAGCTTGTAATCGAAAAGTTTCCCATTATTGTTATTCATGCCGACAGGTGTCGTATTAACGATGATATCCGAACTTGGAACAAGTGAACCTGCTTCATTCAAACCGAAGGCCTTGGTTTCACAGAAACCTGATAGTTTTTGCGATAAAACCTCGGCTTTTTGTATATTTCTGTTTACAATGTTTAAAACCTTAGGATTCATTCCTGCTATGGCAAACCCAACAGCCCTTGCAGCACCACCAGCACCAAACATCGTTACA
>CAZXGR010000056.1:0-2639 GCA_964640245.1 uncultured bacterium
AGTGTGAAGCAAATTCTGTAAGGAATGAATCCGTTGAGGGTTTCCCTTCAAGGATTTTCATAGATGGAAGAAGGCAAAAGATAGACAACAACACGGTTGTATCAATAAGAGATGCTGGTTCCATGCTTGATGTTTGGTACCCTGATGTTAACGTACTATCAAACCTCTTGAGGTTAAACAACGTAACCCAGAATAGGATAGCTGAGATTACCTCCAGCTACCTGGACTGGATCGATAATGACGATCTTGTACATCTGAATGGTGCCGAAGCCCAATATTACATAGGTAAGGGTTTCAAGTATACGTCCAGGAACTCTAATGACCTGCAATCGATCTACGAGCTGAAGCTCATAAGAGGTATGGATAACAAAACCTTTTCCTTGATAAGGAACTATTTGATAGTCTCTCCACGCTGGCATATCAATTTGAATACCGAGGATGAAAACATGTTAGCTGCAACTTTAGGTATATCTAAATCCTTTGCAGGTAGCCTTGTAGCACTAAGAAACCAGAACAACGGATTAAGCTTAGATGATGTACGCCTTAGGTTAGGCAAAGGTTTAGATTCTGAAATCTATGAAACATTTCCTACCCCGGTTCTTGACATACATGTAACCGTATGTTTCAATAGAGCGGTGGAAAAGAGAGGATGTGTAATGTCTTTTTATGTAAGAAAGGAAAACCCGTTTAGGGTACTGCAATGGGAAAATTAAATGGGTTGCTAAACAGATTTGTAGAAGTTTTGCCAATTGAGAAAACGTACTTAATTATAGTTGATGCACCTAAGGACATTAAGATTACTAAAAATCTAGTGAGGTTAAACTATTCTCATCTTTCTCCTATGAAGGATGCCGACTTTGTATTTTTGAAGAGGATAAATAAGCTATTTATATGGTTTACAAACGATAAATTGGCTAAGAAAATATATATACCTGAAGCTTTTCTCTTACTGCAAAGGTTCAAGAGTAAAAAAGAAGCTGTAGTGCTTAAAAATACGGAAGGCAAAAGTTGTGTTTTGGTTATAAAAAACGGGAAAATTCTCTCGCAGTTCTGCACAAAAGATATAAGCACCCTTCATTTAGATTTGATAAAAAGGAAATTCAATTTAAGTAACCCTGAGATAATAAATCTTAACGGTAATCTTCAGGAAAAGATTGGTTTTAGGTCTGTATTAAAGTTTTTACCTAATTTAAACGTAAATTCAAAGGATGTTGCACGAAACCTATATGAATGTATCAAAGTTCCAATTATCGTTGTTCTTGTGCTTTTTGATGTATTTGGGCTGTTAACCTACAACTACCTGAATTATCAGATTAAACGCAGCAAAGCTGAACTATCCAGCCTAAAATTGGAAAGTAAAGATGCCAAGCATAAGTTCGAGAAGCTGCAGTCTTACGGTGATTTCTTCAGAAGTTTCGAGGATGAAGAGCTTGCTTATCCAAGCTTCTATGAAGCGTTGAGTAAGGTGTTGTCCGTCTTAAAGAAGAATGGTGCCAAGCTTGTTTCCTACAATCAGTATCAAGGCAGCATAGCTCTTCATATTATCTCCCCTTCCATATCCTCTGTGGTTAATGATCTGCTTTCATACAAGTCCTTTAAGGATGTTCAGGTTTTGAATACCAGCCAGTATTACTACGATAAATCAAAGGAGCAGGGAAATTTAAAAATTCTATTGAAGCGTAAAGGCCTATGAACGATAAAAAACTGCTTGTAATCCTGATTCTTCTCTCAATATACATTTGGGGCGTAAGACCTTTATTGAATAGGATGGATTACGGCATGACACAGCTGAAGTACCTACGCAGGTCCATATCTAAGGAGAAGTTTATCAATCAAAAACTTAACAGAATAGAAAAGCTCTATCCAAAGTACATGAATGTTGCTGATAAGGATAGCGCTTTGTTCTTTTCCTCAAAGGTTTCCGCTTCCGAGGTTATGAGCGAAATGCAGGGGTTTATTAAATCTACTGCGACGAAAAGTGGAGTTCAATTATTGAGGATTAACTGGGGAAACGAGATGAATAAAAAGGGATATAGCGTGTTGCCCATGTCCCTTTCCGTTAAGGGGTATCCGTATCAGATAGATAACTTCTTGAAGGACCTGTATTCCTTTAAGAAACTCATCAGGTTTGAGTCAGTTACCGTAATGGCATCCACATATTCCAGCAAGCCTTCGCTAAACGCAATTGTAAAATGTTTTAAGCTCAATAAGGGTATTTAGTGATGAAAAAGGTGGAATTATATCTATCGGTGTTTTTATCATTTATGGTTATCATATATTTCGCAATGCGTATGGTAAGAATAAATGCCATTTCATCCAAAAGTGATTTTAGCTTCAGCATCCCCAAACTGAAGGTTATTAGTCCTTCCATTCCGAAATCGAGCTACATTTCCAATCCCATTGTGTGGAATATAAAGATTAGTCCAGAATCCGCGCCAAAGGCTTCCGAGTTAAGGAAAGCCAAAGGTAGTAGGGAACAGCAGATAGGAAAGGGATTCAAGTACGAGGAGCTAAACGGCATTCCAACCGTATACGATACTACCAATCCCAATTACAGGTGGGAGTTCTTTGGAGTGGTTTATTTCAATGGTAAGAAGGAAGCCATATTTTACAACCCTTCGCTTGATGGAGGGAGCCTG
>CAZXGR010000057.1:0-2316 GCA_964640245.1 uncultured bacterium
CACGGGGGCTATATGTTTTATGAGGATACGCTAAAACTTCTAAAGGCGCGATATCTTAGGCCAAGGGAAACCCCGGATGAAATGTTTCGTAGGGTAGCAAAGAAGGTATCAATGGGAGAACTTTTCTATACCTCGTCAACCCAGGCTGATATGTGGGAGGAGAAGTTTTACGATGCAATGAAGAACCTCGAATTTTTGCCAAATTCCCCTACGCTTATGAATGCTGGGAATAAGCTTGATCAGTTGGCTGCCTGCTTTGTTCTACCCGTTGAGGATTCCATGGAGTCAATATTTCAATCTGTAAAGGATATGGCAATCATACAGAAAACAGGTGGAGGAACTGGCTTTTCGTTTTCTCACCTAAGGCCAAAGGATGATATAGTTAGGTCAACCAATGGAAAAGCATCCGGTCCTGTTTCATTTATGAGGGTCTTTAACTGTGCAACGGAATCTGTAAAGCAGGGAGGAAAGAGAAGAGGAGCCAATATGGGTGTTCTGTCGGTAAACCACCCAGATATAATGGAGTTCATAAACTGTAAAAGGGATAAGAAGAGTTTTTCAAACTTTAACATATCCGTAGCTGCTACAGATGAATTCTTTGAGAAGCTTAAGTCAAATGGCGAGTTAGAGCTTGTAAATCCAAGAGATAAAAGCATTTGGGGAAGACTTAAGGCACAGGATGTGTTTGATGCGATTGCACAGGCAGCTTGGGAAACCGGCGATCCTGGTATGCTCTACATTGATGAGATAAACAGGAAGAATCCAACACCATTACTTGGAAAAATAGAGGCAACAAATCCATGCGGTGAAGTTCCATTACTACCGAATGAGATGTGTACACTTGGTTCCATTAATCTCAGTAAGGTGATTAACAAAGGAAGTATCAATTGGGGAAAGCTTAAGGAGTTAGTTCATATGGGAGTAAGGTTCTTGGATAATGTAGTTGACCTCAATAACTATCCAACAAAGAACATAGAACGAATGGCAAAATCTAATAGAAAAATTGGTTTAGGTGTTATGGGCTTTGCAGAAGCCTTGATAAAATTGTCCATACCTTACAACAGCGAGGATGCCATTGAAACAGCCGAAAGGATTATGTCATTTATTAACGAGGAGGCTTTTAGGGCCTCATCCCTTTTGGCAGAAGAAAGGGGAAGCTTTCCTAACATTGAGATGAGTATCTACAAAGGGAAAAAGTTGAGAAATGCAACACGGACAACGATTGCTCCAACAGGTTCGATAAGCATGATAGCACAGACCAGTCCAAGCATCGAACCACTGTTTGCAATTGCATATGTGAAGAAGAACATATTGGGAGGAAAAAGGTTTATCAAGGTTAATCCAATATTTGAGAGATATGCAAGAAAGCTTACCGATGCAGAGTTTGAGGAAGCAGTAAAAACGGGCAGCGTTCAAGGTATTAAAGACATTCCGGAAAACATTAAAAGAGTATTCGTAACTGCACTTGACATGGCACCAGAATGGCATGTCAGGATGCAGGCAGCCTTTCAGAAATATACGGATAATGCTGTCTCAAAGACTGTAAACCTAAGGCATGATGCCTCGGTCGAGGACGTTAAGAGGATTTACCTATTAGGTCATAAGCTAAAGCTTAAAGGCATAACGATCTTTAGATATGGCTCAAAGGAAGGGGTTATAGAATTTGGCGTTAAGAAATTTGATTTTGAAAAGCTCTTTAAGTGTAAAACCGAAGGGTGCAGGCCTATATAGGGGGAAACATGAAAAAGCTTTTTATTGCCTTATTCTTAATTCCTTTTGTTCTTTCCTGCGGTGGTTCAAGTTCAAGTGATAAGACCAACTACTGGGATTTTATGGTCTATATGGATGCGGATAACAGCCTTAATGATGCAAGCTCTCCTGATATCAATGAAATGGAAAAGGGGATTTCATCAAATAACATAAAGGTATTTGTTTTGCTTGATGATAAAAGCCACAATGGCAAGCTTTACGAGATTGAAAATGGAAAAGCTGTGGAGCTCAAATCATATGGTGAGCTTGACATGGGAGATCCCGTGACGCTTGAGAACTTCATATTGTTTGTAGAGAATAATTTTCCGGCTAAGAGGTATGCACTTGATATGTGGGATCATGGTGATGGCTGGAGAGATATAAAATCAAGAATAAACAGGATTGCATCTGAGGATGATGATAACGGTAATGGTCAAACGGATTATTTGTTTATGCATGAAATGGTAGAAGCCTTAGAGAACCTAAAGGATAGTGGATACAATTTGAACCTCATAGGCTTCGATGAGTGTGACATGGGTATGATCGAGGTTGCATACGACTTAGAGG
>CAZXGR010000058.1:0-2311 GCA_964640245.1 uncultured bacterium
ATAGATTTTTCCTCACAAGGAGACAGTATGAAGATAAGAAACATTGCAGTAATAGCGCATGTTGACCATGGCAAGACGACGCTTGTTGATGGTCTCTTAAGGCAGAGTGGAACAATTAAGGATCAAGATACCGAAAGGGTTATGGATACAAACTTTATTGAAAAGGAAAGAGGTATTACTATACTTTCAAAGAATACGGCAATCAACTATAACGGTTATAAGATAAACATAATTGATACCCCCGGGCATTCCGATTTTGGTGGTGAAGTTGAAAGGGTTTTAAAGATGGTTGATGGGGCCTTACTCTTGGTTGATGCGCAGGAAGGCGTAATGCCACAGACGAAGTTTGTCGTGAAAAAAGCGCTTGATTTAGGCCTTAAGCCCATTGTTGTTGTGAATAAGATAGATAAACCTGCAGCTGAGCCTGACAGGGTGGTTGACGAGGTTTTCGACCTTTTTGTAAACTTAAATGCAACAGAGGAACAGCTTGACTTCCCGGTTCTCTACGCCTCTGCAAAGCAGGGCTTTGCGGTTCGTAACCTTAATGATGAACCCAAGGATTTGAAACCTTTATTTGAAACGATTCTATCTCATGTTCCAGCCCCTTTAGGCGATGAACGGAAACCACTTCAAATGCAGGTCTTCACGCTTGACTATGATAATTACGTTGGAAGGATAGGCATTGCAAGGATCTTTAATGGTGTGGTTAAGAAGAACATGCCTGCCCTTCTCTTGAAGAAAAACGGTGATGTGGCAAACGGGAATATTACAAAACTTCTTGGTTTTAAGGGATTAAATAAGTTTGAAGTTGATGAAGCTGTGGCTGGTGACATAGTGGCCGTGGCAGGTTTCGAAAACGTTGATGTAGGGGATACCATAGCCGATATCAACAACCCTGTAAGGCTTGAGCCTCTTCATATTGAGGAACCTACGATAAGTGTTTTCATAAGTGTGAATGATTCGCCGCTTTCAGGAACAGAGGGAAAATACGTAACGGCTCCAAAGTTAAAGGATAGGTTAGTGAAGGAGATGAGAACCAACGTTGCCATGAAGCTTGAGGAAGTTGGTGAGGGGAAGTTCAAGGTTTCCGGAAGAGGTGAGCTTCAAATAGCAGTTCTTGCCGAAACATTGAGAATGGAAGGGTATGAGTTTTCGATTAGTAAGCCTCAGGTTATAACTAAGGTTGAAAATGGGAAAAAGCTTGAGCCTTTTGAGCTTTTAGACATTGATGTACCAAATGATTTCGTTGGCGCGGTTATAGATAAGATAGGAAGAAGGAAAGGCAAAATGGTGTCCATGAATCCAATTGGAGCTGACAGAACGAGAATTGAGTTCGAGATACCTTCAAGAGGACTCATGGGTTACAGGATGGAGTTCCTTACCGATACAAGGGGCGAAGGCATTATGAATTCGACCTTTTTAGAGTTTAGGCCATTTAACGGCCAACCGTACAAGAGAAAGAACGGTGCAATGGTTTCGATGGAGACCGGTGCAGCAGCTGGTTATGCGCTCTTCAACCTTCAGGAGAGAGGAAAGCTCTTCATCAAGCCGGGTGATAAGGTATATCAAGGTATGGTAATTGGTGAGCATAACAAGGAGCCGGATATAGATGTCAATCCTATAAAGGGAAAACACCTTTCGAACGTTAGGGCTGCTGGAAGTGATGAGGCTATTAAGCTTGTGCCACCCATAGAGATCACGCTTGAAAAGGCCCTTGAATGGATAGAGGAAGATGAACTAATAGAGATAACACCTGTTAGCATAAGGTTGAGAAAGAAGTACCTTTCACCTTCCGATAGAAAGAGGGCAAAAAGGGGTAAGGTACCTATATCAAGGTAATTTCAAAAATAGTATACTTTGTTCATGAAACTGAAAATTACGTTATCATCTGATAACGATGTAGTTTTGCCGATTCACTATAACTACATACTCCAATCCTTCATCTATAGAAATATGGATAAAGTTTTCTCGGATTTTCTCCACGATCAGGGTTTTCGTTACAAGAAGCGTTCCTTTAAACTCTTTACGTTTTCAAGCATATTTGGAAAATGTAGAATTTTAAGGGATTTAAAGGCTATTAGCTTTTCGCCCCCTATCCATTTTTACCTGTCATCCAACCTTAACGATGTTCTTTCCTCTCATGTCAAGAACCTAATAATCAACCAATCCCTGAATCTTGGTAATAACCTCGTTTACCTCAGCGAAGTTGAAACGATCTTTGAGGATGTGAAATCGGAAGATGTGATCCTTAAAACCCTTTCACCTGTGACGGTTCACACCACAAATGAAAACGGTAGAACAACCTATTATA
>CAZXGR010000059.1:0-1685 GCA_964640245.1 uncultured bacterium
CCCGGTTCGAAAACTTGCACGATGCATTCGTTAAGCC
The DNA here is from genome assembly GCA_964640245.1 of uncultured bacterium. GTDB lineage: Bacteria > Aquificota > Aquificia > Desulfurobacteriales > Desulfurobacteriaceae > CAZXGR01. Next base: position 38 of record CAZXGR010000059.1, read on the forward strand.
AAAGGAAGAGGAAGAACCATTGGCACCGTCTAATACCGAGGACATATCATTCGACGATGATGATGAGTATGACTTCGACTTTTAGGTAAATTTGCATTTCGGAACTTAACCTTGGCACATCGATTTATAAAAGTTGAAGGTTAACACAAACTAAAATATACCATAGATCTCTTCCCATGAAAAATTTACTATGCTATAATATTTTTTGGCGAAGTTACCGTATCATTTGGTTTGAAGAAAATTCTGTAATGTTTTCTCTATATTTATAGTTCAAGCAAATTAAACGGAACGAAAATATCATGAAAAATGTTAATTTATCTAAGCCTATAGAAATCGCACCGGACACATTTTGGATAGGCCATTACTTGCCGAATATTAGCCTCCAATGCCATACATACCTAATCCGCAAGGGAAACGAGTCAGCAATAATAGACCCTGGCGGGATAGCAACATTTCCGTATGTATTACAGAAAATGACACAGTTAATAAAACTTGGGGACGTTAAGTATTTAATATTATCTCACCAGGATCCTGATATAGTTGGATGTGTCCCAATGCTTGAGAATGTGCTGCCTCCAAGGGAAAATAGGCTAATTGTAACCCACTGGAGAACCTTTACGCTACTAAGGTATCTCAGCTTGAAAACTCACTTCTACTTGATAGATAACAACGGTTGGAAACTAAAGCTGCCCGATAGAACTTTAGAGTTTGTATTTACCCCTTATGCTCACTTTGCAGGATCATTCTGCACCTATGACCCTAAAACTAATATTATGTTCTCCAGCGACATATTTGGAAGCATGTCAGATAAGTTTTCGCTTTTCGCTAAAGATGAGGAATGGTACTACAAAGGTGTTGAACTGTTTCACAAGCACTATATGCCGTCAAAAACAATACTTAGATATGCCCTCAATAAAATAGAGGATAAAAAACCAAAGATGATTGCACCACAGCATGGAAGCATAATAAAGGGCAACATGATTCATAAGGTAACAGAACGATTAAAGAAAATAAACTGCGGCCTTTACCTGATAGCGGGTGAGGGTAATGATAATTTGAACTCATTGGAAGAGGTAGATGATATACTATCCAGGTTCTTTGAGATAACAGTTTTAACTTCAAACCTAGCACCAGTATTAAAAGAACTTTACAAACTAATTAAAAGAAAGATAGCAACATTGAATCAAATAAGGTTGACTGGAAACATTTCAGATGAAAAATTACTTGTGATAGATGTTAATGATAACGGCGCAAGTAGAAACATCGTTAGCAAAAGCCTAAATGCGAATTCTGCAGGCAGCATATGTAAAAGTATAGGTCTTACCTTTGGCAGACAAAACTTAGGATATTTAATGATCTGTGGAAAACTTACCAAAATGCAAGAGGAAACGATACAAACTTTATTAAGAGCCCTAAGAAGGCCTATCAAGGCAATACTTAGGAGGGAAATTTCGGAAATTAGAAAAACCCTTATGATGCAGAAAGAGATTTACACTGATCCTTTAACGCAGCTTTACAACCGACGATTCTTAGAGGATAAAGTGCCGGCTTTTCTTGAAGATTACTATAAGGCCGAACTACCCATATCAGTTGTTATGATTGACATTGATTTCTTCAAGAGAGTTAATGACACGTATGGCCATGATGC